>PMNO01000327.1:11137-11361 GCA_003161835.1 Myxococcales bacterium
GATTCCTACGATCCCGAGGCGGCCGCCGTGCGCAGCGAGCACAAGACCACCGAGCAGAGCCAGCAGGATGCCTCCGGTGCCTCGGGCGTGGCGGGCGCCGCGGCCAATCAACCGCTGGCGGGGGTTCCGGGTGGAGGCAGCGCGAATCGCGGCACCAATGCCCGCGAGGACGAGACCAAGAACTACGAGATCTCGAAGACCGTCACCCACACCATCACCCGGGG
>PMNO01000454.1 GCA_003161835.1 Myxococcales bacterium
ACCTGTCGTGTGCGGCATAGCGGGCTATTTGAGTTTCGACCGCGATCCGCGCGATGCACACGCGCTTGTTCGCACCATGACCAACGCGCTCGCGAACCGCGGTCCCGACGCGTCCGGTGTGCACCAGGATGGACCGGCGGTGCTCGGTCACGCCCGGCTGTCGATTCAGGATCTCAGCATCGAAGCCAATCAGCCCATGCTGAGCTCCGACGGCACCGTCGCGCTGGTGTTCAACGGCGAGATATATAACTTTCGCGCGCTTGCTGACGAATTGCGGGCCACGGGAGTTCGGCTGCGCACGCGGTCGGACACCGAGGTCATGCTGGAGCTCTATCGCCAGCGCGGATTGTCGTTCGTGAATCAGCTGCGCGGCATGTTCGCGTTCGCCCTGTGGGACCGTCCGCGGCGGCGGCTGGTTCTGGGGCGCGATCGGCTCGGCAAAAAGCCGTTGTTTTTTTACCAGGGGCGGCGTGGCCTGGGATTCGCGTCGGAGCTGCGGGCCCTGCTTGCCGATCCGGACATTGCGCGGCGGGTCGAGCCGCGCGCGCTTCACGCGTACCTGGCGCTGGGGTTTGTGCCCACCGATCGATGCATCATAGATGGCGTGCGCAAGCTCGCACCGGGAACCATTGCGGTCATCGAGGATGGACGACTCCGCGAGGACAAATACTGGCGGCTGACGTTCGCGCCGCGCGTCCGGTCCCCTGATGACCTGGTCGCGGAATTGCGACACCACCTGTTCGAATCGGTGTCACTCCGCCTGGTGTCGGACGTACCACTCGGCGCGTTCCTATCTGGGGGGATCGATTCGTCGGCGGTGGTCGCGGTAATGAGTCGGGTGGGCGCCAAGCCCGTGAAGACATTCTCAATCGGGTTCGAGGAGAAGGACTACTCCGAGGTCGTCTACGCGCGCCAGGTCGCGAAGTTGTACGAGACCAAGCACCACGAGGAGATCCTGCGACCACAGGCGGCGGATCTCCTGCCGAAGCTGGTGACGTTCTACGGCGAACCATTTGCAGATCCATCGGCGCTTCCGTCGTACCTGCTCTCGCAGATGACCCGCCGTCATGTGACGGTCGCGTTGTCGGGAGACGGTGGCGACGAGGCGTTCGGAGGCTACACCCGCTACGTTCATGAGAAGATCGCGCGATTTTTTCGCCGCCTGCCCTCGGCCCTGCTCAATCCGGTCGCGCGCTTCATCGAACGTCGCTTCCCCGGTCATCAGGCTGGTCCGCTTGGTGAGCTGGGGGCGGCGGTCCGGACCCACGCACGCCGGCTACAAATGGGCGATGTGCCTCGTTACGTCGCCCAGTTCGGCAATTTCACCGGCGCACAACTGGAGCAAATCTGCACGCCTNNGTGCATCCGAGGCCGAAGAACTTTTCGCCCGTTTGCTTGCCGACGGAACCGCGACCGACGCGCTCGGACGGTTGTTGGAACTCGACACCCGGGCCTATTTGGTCGACGACATCTTCACCAAAGTCGACATCGCCTCGATGGCCAATTCGTTGGAGGTGCGTTGTCCCCTGGTGGATCACGTGCTGATCGAATTTGCGGCTACGATCCCGTCGGACCTCAAGATGCGTGGCCTGCGCGGCAAATGGCTCTTTCGCCGCGCGCTGGCCGATCTGCTGCCCCGCAACATCCTTTACCGACGCAAACGCGGGTTCGGAATTCCGCACGCCCGCTGGCTCCGCGGCGAGTTGCGGCCGCTCCTACGCGACACGCTGCTGTCGCGGCGCATGTACGAACGCGGCCATTTTCAACGTCCCGCAGTCGAGCGGATGATCGACGAGCATGATACGGGACGCGTGAACCACGGAATGCGCCTGTGGAACCTGTTGTGGCTAGAGCTGTGGCACCAGACCTTCGTCGATGCGGCTGGGAGCGCCGATTGAACCAGCCGGCGACCGATGGCCCTGTTCAGGAGGCGGACGGAGCCAAGCGCAACGATATTTCGCACGCTGCCCGCAGCGGCCTGGTCCAGGTTCTGACGATTGCTGCCCAGGCGTTGCTGACGGTCACCCACGTGTTGCTCGCCCGGTTGTTCGGGCGGACCGTGTTCGGCGCCTATCAGGCGAGCTTGGCGATCCTGGAAATGCTCACCCGCGCCGGGACAGGCGGCGCGGACAAGGGGATGCTCAGGTATATCGCCGGACACCGTGCCCGCGGCGAGCCCGAGTGCCGAGACCTTCACGGTCTGACCCGAGATCGTCGGCCAGAGGATGGTGGCCAGCCCGACGAGAGCGANNAGGGCTCTGCTGATCTTGCTGGCGACGCCGCTGGCGCGGATCTCGCACGAAGCGGCTATGGCGAGCGCGCTGCGATTGATGGCACCGGCGGTGATCTTCACCGGCTGCATGTGGGTTCTGGTGCAAGCGGGCCTTGCCGCGAAGGTCACTCGAGCGAACTTTATTGTCCGCGGCCTGGGCGAACCCTTGTTCTTGCTGGGTGCGGGTCTTGGTGCGGCGCTGCTCGGCCGATCTCTCATTCACCTGGCGGTGGCGCACCTGCTCGCGGCGGCCGCGACTCTGCTTCTGGCGATCGTCGTCGTCGGTCGGGTCTTCGGTCCGGGCGAGCTTCGGCGGGCGCTCCGATCGCCGTNNCTGCCGCTCGGCGGGGCCGAACTGATGAACGCGGTCTTGCAACGGGCCGACATTGTCCTGCTCACGATGTTCGTAGGGGCCGGCGCGACCGCCATCTACGCCGCCGCGGAATTCATCACGCGCGTCATCGCCAACGCACGCTACGTGTTCGACAGCGTAGCGGCGCCCGTGTTCTCGGAGGCGATTCATCTAGGCCAACGCGAACGGTTGCACCAGAACCTGGTGCTGATGACCCGCTGGGTGGCCAGCGCGGCCGCCCCCATCGCGGTGACCGTCCTGGCGCTTCGCCATGAGCTTCTGTCGTTGTATGGACCTGGCTTCCAGGAGGGCGCCACCGCTCTGTCAGTGCTGGCGATCGGCCACCTCATGAATTCCACCTTTGGGCTCTCGGGTTGGATATTGATGGTCAGCGGGCGCTCTCGACTCATTCTCATGAACAACTTGATCGTGGCCATCGTGAACGTGGGGCTGGGGCTGACGTTGATTCCCCGTTTTGGCCTACTGGGGACCGCCATCGCGGCGCTGGGCGGGGTGACGTTGCTGCAAGCCCTCGTCTTGATCGAGGTCCGCGTTATTCATGGCGTCTACCCCTTCGGCTGGCCGGTCTTGAAACCCTTCTTCGCTGCCGCCGTGACCCTGGGTGGGCAGGTTATGCTGGGTCGACAGATCCTTCGCGCGGGCGTTCGGGTTCCGGTCTTGATTGTCGCCGGCCTTCTCGTCTACCTGGTCACGCTCGTGTCCCTGGGCATCGATCCCGAGGACCGGCATCTGGTGAATCAGGCCGCGCAGCACCTGCGGCGGCGGTTCGGCCGATCGGCC
>PMNO01000138.1:0-2625 GCA_003161835.1 Myxococcales bacterium
CCCGCCAGCGCCCCCGCCCCCATCAGGTTCATGAGGCCGCCGTGGGAGCCGATCGACCGGAGGTAGAGAAGAACCGACGCGGTCAGCGGCAGCAACATGAAGAGCTCGCAGTTGGCGGCAAGGGCGTCGAAGTCGAGCAGAGCGGCGGTGAAGACGACATAGAACAAGCCCGCGAAGAACGCCTCGTCCGGCCAGCGGGAGGGCTGAGCGTCAGCCCCCCGGAAAGTGCGTGCGATTCGGCCGAGCAGCAGCGACGTCGCGAACACGACCCCGATCGTGATCAGATGAAGCAACCGCATCCCCCCGACTCGACCGGCGATGGCCTCCGTCGCCGCGTAGGTCAGATAGATCAGAGGCGGTTTGTGGTCGATGACATCCACGTAAAGAACGTGGCCCGCCAGCATCTCGCGGGCGACGACGGAATATGTGGCCTCGTCATCGGAGAGACACGGGCGAACCAGCGACACCAGCCGCAATACAAAACAGATCAGCAACAAGAAGAAGGCCGAACGTCCACCGCCGGTCCACTTCTCGGACGATGCTTGGCCCATTTTCAGCGCACCCTATCATGGGTTTCAGCGCCACCATGAGGTGGAATCACGACGCCGAAGTCTGCGGCCGCGGGGAGGATCCAAAGACCATCCGCAGATTGAACAACGTGAAGACGAACAGCGGCCCCAGTTGCACCGCGTGATAGAGCAGCACGAAGGCGAGGGCTTGGGGGCGGCCGACTCCGAGCAGGCCCAAAGCCACGATACCGGCCGCCTCCAGAGCGCCCACGTTCCCTGGTGTCGTCGGAACCACGAGCGCGACGTTCATGACGAGGAGGACGAACACGGTGTCCGCGAAATTTCGCCCGAGGCCGCAGGCGCCAAGGCTGAGCCAAAGCATTGCGAAGTCGAGCAGGCTCGCGGCGATGGCTGCGCTCATCGCCCCCGCGAGCACCCGGGGATCGCGCAGGATGCGAATGTTCCGTAAGAACGATGCCACCCGCCCATCGCGTAGGAAGCGATTGGCAGCCAAGGCGGCGAACACGAACAAGCCGACGCCGGCCGCAGCCACGGCGAGTACCGCACTTCTCGCCCAGCTTTGCAGCGGGGACGGCAGCCACAGGAGCGGCGCGACAAAAATGAGCAATCCGAACCCATCGAGTAGCTTTTCCGAGAGGGCGGCGCCGGCCAGGCGCGAGTAAGGCACCCCATCATTCCGTCGCAGCAGCCAGATTCTGAGCAATTCTCCAGCCCGTCCGGGAGTGAACGCGGAGGCCGCAAATGCGGCCACCGTATAGCGGAACAGACGCCCCAGCGACGGCGGCCGATCGGCACCCAACATCACGCGCCACATCACCGCCTTGCACCAAAGATTCGCCAGGCTCAGCAACGCGGCCAGATAGAGAGGCGCGCCCCGCGCTTGGCGGAATGCCGTGCCGAGCGCTGAAAGATTCAGCTTGCGCACCGTCACGAACAAGACGGCCACGGTCGCGCAGATCATCGCCAGGCGCACCATCCGGGGCAGCACCCGTCTTGGAATGCCTCCCAACTTCGGCTTCGCGGGGACGGGCTGGTCCACCGCAACAAACGCATGGAGGGCTCCGGGCTCGCGAGCGGAGTCGTCGACGCCACTCATTTCATGTCGATGACCACGGCGCCGGAGCAACCAAAACGTTGTCAGCACCGATCCCGTTTTCGGCTTCCCGGGCAGTGGATTGCAGCAAGGCCCGCGATGCGACCCGGTCGGCGAGGCCCGGCGGTGAGGCACGATGGAAGCGCAAACGAAGGGCAACGTGGTAGAGGGCGCGGATCTCCTGGGCCACGCATCGCCAATCATAAAGAGCGGCGCGGCGCCGATTCACCTCGCCCATGGCCCGCCACCGCCCCGGACTGGCGACCAGGTTTGCGATGGCAGTCTCCAAGGCCTGGACATCCCGGGGCGGAGTCAGCACGGCCCCTGTCGCGGAGACGGTCTGGCGGTAGCCGTCGATGTCGGAGCAGACCACGGGCANNCCGGTGCACCACCCAGCTCCCCAACCACGTCCAGGGTGACGTCCACTCCGCGGGCGCGCAGGCGTTGGAAAGCCGCCTCCAGATAGCGATATCCCTTCCTGGCATCACCGATCCGACCCACGAACAGCAGGGACACGGGGCCCGGTGGGCGGGGTCCGGGGCGGGGCCTGAAAATGTCGGTCGGAACTCCATTTGGAACGATGCTCGTGGACGCCGGCCACACACGCTTCGCGGATCTGGCCGCCGCATCTGACACCGCCATGCTGACCTGAAACGCCGGCCGCAGCGCGCGCGCGGCCAATCTCGCCAGGATGCCCAGGGTCGGCCCATAGTCCTCGGAGAAAGCGTGAAACGTGGCGAGGTGGGCGCTGGAGCGCGAGAACCAGGCCGCCCAGTAGGGCAACACGGGCGCGAGTGGCTCGNNTAACTTGCGGACCTTCCAGGGCGAAACGAGCAGCCCAAGCCGGTTGTCGGATCCATTTCCCTTGACGTTGACCACCCCGGAGATCCCAGTCACGTGGGGGTCAAGCTGAGGTGCCTCGGACGGCCCCAGGATGGTCACCTCATCGCCGAGGGCGCGCAGAGCTCGAGCCAGCTGCAGCGCGTGATGCTTGACCCCTCC
>PMNO01000138.1:2712-2870 GCA_003161835.1 Myxococcales bacterium
TGTGCGCCGGGAATCGTCGGTCTCGCGCTGTTCTGTCTCGCAGGCTGTGGAGGGGGGGCAGGCGGCGGCCGGGGTCCAGATGCGGGTCCGGGAGCTTCCGGGGGCAGGGCTTCGGCGTCGGGCGGACGTCGGGGTACGGGCGGGATGATGGGAACCGG
>PMNO01000270.1 GCA_003161835.1 Myxococcales bacterium
AGCAGCTTGCCGATGTCGGCCGGCGCGATGTGTTCGGATTCCTCCATCTTCCCGCTTTGCGCCAGCACGGCGACCCCCGAGCTGTGCCGGGTGATCGACGTTTCGAGCAGGTCGCGATCGAGCCGCGCCAGATTCGAGAGCAGGTCGCTGATCGAATAGCTGCCCGCGATGTCCATGAACGACATCACATCCCCCAGGTGCAGATCCAGATCGATGAGACAGACCCGGAGACCTTTGCGTTGCAGAGCGCCGGCCAGGTTGGTGGCGATCATCGTCGAGCCGACGCCGCCCTTGGCCGGAAACACCGTGATGACGGTGCCGTCGGGGTGCGCCTCCATGTTGGCGGTCTGCGCGCGAACCGCCATTTGAATCTCGTCGGCGTCCGAATCGACCACGAACTCCCGGGCACCCGAGCGCATGGCACGCAGGATCAGGTCGGATTCCTTGGTCTGACTGACGACGACCACCACGCCGCCCGCGGCCGTGACATTGTAGATGTACCCGAAGTTGTGCGGCGTTTGCGGCGACACGCCGACCAGGACCACGCTCGGCTTGACGCGGCGGTATTCCTCGGCGACCTGCTCCGGACGCACCGCCGAGACGACGACGTGAGCCATGCTCTGCAGGGCGCGGCGCAGGTTCGCCTCGACCGCCGGGTCCGCTCCTACAATTAGAACTGTGGTCTTCTGCATGACGTTCTCCGCATTAGCGAATGAAGCCCAACTCACCGACCGGCCCGCGTCGCCCCACCACCGCCGCCGGACCGTCCGCGCGCTGCCCGGGGACGGCCGCGGGGCGCGGACGTCCATCGCTGCCCAACAAGAACAGCTCGAAATCGTTTGGATCGTTCTGCTCGTCCTCGGTGGGCAGGCGCGGAACTTCGTGTGGCGCCATCGGCCGCGCCAGGTGAGCGGTCACGATCACCAGCAGCTCCGATTCGTCGCGGCTGTAGGAGGTCGACCGAAACAGCGCGCCCAGGATCGGGATGTCGCCCAGCAGGGGAATCTTGTCGATCTGAGAGCGCATCCGGCTGGACATGAGGCCGGCTATCGCGAAGCTCTGACCGTCGCTGAGGCGCACCGTGGTCTCGCTNNCCGCTCGAGATCGGGATGGGAAACTCGCCACCCGCCAGGAAGCGCGCTTCCTGGCCCGACATCGCGACCAGCGTGGGCTCGGCCAGTAGTTTGGCCATCCCCGTTGATTCGAGGAGGCTGAGCATCGTGCTGAAGGGAAAGTTGGGCAGGCCCGAAAAGAAGATCGAGAACCCCGAACCCGGCGATCCCGGATACACGGAAGGACGCCCCGCGGTGCCCGTGCCGGGGATCGCCAGGAAGCCGCCCGCGTTGGTGCCCGAGTTCGCCAGGCCGCCGACGAACCGCCCCGCCGCGTCCTTGGTGAAGAAGTTGAAACCGATCTCGCGCAGCCCGCGCCGAGAGACCTCGGCGAACTTGACCTCCAGTTGCACCTGCTGATTGCCGGTGACCCGAATCAGGTTCGCGATCTTCTCTGCGTGCAGCTTGGCCACCTCGGCCGCGCGCTCGGGTACGCGGACGTCGGACACTTCACCCGACAGCACGATGAGATCGCCGCTGGCAGGCGTGACCGTGATCTTCTCGCCCGGAAAAAGTTCGGCGAACTGCCGCCGGAGCGCATCCAGATTGCGCGTGACGACGAGCGACATGATCAGCGGTTCGTCCCGCTTGTTCCACAAGGTGAGGTCCGTCGCCCCCACTCCCCGGGATGTCAACAGGATCTGGGTCTGCGTGATCACCTTGAGATCGGCGATGCGCGGATCGGCCACCGACACGCGCGCGATGGTTTCCGACAGCACCAGCAACCGGTTCTGCCCCATCTCCAGGGCCAGCTTCTGCCCCGCGCCGAGATCGCGCTCGATGCGGATTTCGGACAGGGTCCCAGGCGTCAGGACCGCGTCGGGTGCCGGTTCGGCGGCGCGTACCGGAGGTCCGGACCAGCCCGGCAACAAAAGCAACGGCAACCACGCCAACCACCGGCGGGTGGCGGCGCCGACGCCAAACTGACGGAAAGGCCTGGGGTGTCGCATGCGCATCATCTTTTGGCCGCTGCCTTGGGATCGAATCTTCGCTCCTCGAATCTGTCCCCTCGCAGAATCTCGACGGTTTCGCGATCTTTGCTGGGGGCGCCCTTCGCCGCCGCAGCACGCGCGGCCGCCAGGGACCGCCGCTTGCGAACGCCCGCGGCTGCCCGGGCAGTTCCCTGGGCCGCCGACTGCGTTTCGCCGCCGTCAGCACCATCAGGACGCGCGGCGGGGTCGACCAAACCCAGCAATGCACCCGCCTCCGACAGGAGGCTGGAGGCGTTGCTGCCGACGGTGGGCACCGCCGCGGTGTCGGTCCAGCTTCGCAACGTCAGCACCAGGCGGCCCTCATTGGCCGCCAGCGCCAATTTCTCGGCTTGCTGCGGATTGACCAGCAAGGTGGCCACGGTGGCGGGGCTGGCCTGGCGGCGGGCCTGATCGGCGATCTCGATCTCCTTGCCGACCGCCAGCACTTTCACATTTTGTAGAATGACCTTCGAGGTGGGCTCGGCGTCCGCCGGCTTTTGGGGGCGCAGAATCACGATCACGTCCACCCGATCGTCGGGGTGAATGAAGCCGGCCACCCCGACCACGTCGTCCACGCGCACCGCCATCGCGCGCATGTGGGCCGGGATCAGCGCGGCCAGTCCATTGCCAGCGTCCTTGGCCGCGAGCTGCGCGGGCCGGATGGGCTCGCCCGTCACAACATGCGACGTCAGCACCCGATCGATGACCTCCTTCGGATCGCGAATGGCTCCCGGCGGCAGGGCGCTCAGCGGCCACTCGACGGTCTTGAGGTGCTCCGCTTTCAAGCGCGTGGCCATCGGCAGGTCGACCGCGGCAACGACGATCTTCGCGACCGGCGCCGCGATGGTGACGGTCTGGTGATCTATGTAGCGCGCGATGAGCAAGGCCGCTCCCAGCCCGGCCGTCGCGGCCACGGCCCAGAAGAGCACGGCGCGGGAGCCCGACCGGCGGGCCCCTGTGGATACCGCGCGCAATCGCGCCGTCCCACTCGTCACGTCACTTGCCATCTGGTCCCCTTCCTTGGTTGCGTCATCGTCGCTGTCAGAATCACGGCGGTGGTCGCGTGGTGCGCCACCTCCTTGACTCGCTTCGGCAGCTTCGGCGCAGTTCCTGAGTCGGTTCGTCCGACTATCCGATAACTTTTGCACTCCGCCGATGCGGAGGCGGTGCGGAACCTAGGTGAGGCCGCGCCACCAGACGAACGCGGCGCCGAGCGCAATCGCCACGCCGTAGGGCACGGAAACCCGGCCCGCGGTGGCGGGCGCGACGTCGGGCATGCTCCGATGCAGGGCGGCCAACGTCAGGTTTTGGCGGATTTCGGCGCGCACGGAGCGGCGCGAGGCGAGCCAGCAGACCACCGCCACGACGCCTCCGGCCAACGCGGTGGACAACCAGTAGGCAGGCAAGGACGCGGGCTCGAGCCAGATGGCTACCGCGCCCGCGAGCTTCACGTCACCGCCCCCGACGCCTCCCCGCTGCCAAAAAACGAACAGCAGAGCAATCGTCCCACTCCCGATCCCCAGGCCGACGAGGGCGGCCAGAGGTCCTGCGTCCCAGAACTGCGCGCCAAGCCCCGCCACGGCGATCGCGCCACATACCGCGTTCGGGATCCTGCGCACGCGCAGGTCCCAAACGACGGCAATCAACAGCGCCACCGCCAACGGCACGAGGTGAGCGACGGGAAACCTCACCAGCCCCCCCGGAAAGAGAGGCCCCCACCTGGCGCCATGACTGGATGCGAACCCACCCGCCGAGGCAAACGACGTGGTGTGCTTTCAGGTCGAATTGTCGCCGCGCCCGCGTCTAGCTGGCGGGCATCGCGTTGGCGACGTTGCTGAACGAATTCTTGACCTTGTTGCCGAGCACGAAGACCACCGTGATGATCAATCCGGCGATGGCGGCCACGATCAGGCCGTACTCGACCGCGGTGGCGCCTTGTTCGTCCTTCAACAGCTTCTTCAGATTGCCCAACATGTTCGCTCCTTCTGGGTTTGGCTTCTTGGTCTAATTGGTCCGCCGCTTGTGCCGACAGGCCGGCGCAATCAGCTCCAAAAGAAGCCATCGGTTGAAGGCCCACACGGCTGAAGCCCGAATCGCAAAGGCGCTGTTCCATCAATTGGATCCATCTCAACACGGATGTGAACCAATCGGGGTCAAGATCCGCCGCGCTTCTGCCGTTTCGAGGAACGGCCAGATGAGCGCTGAGAACAGATCGAAGCATTGGCGCGTCGGGGCCCGGTGGTCCGCGCGCGGCGCAAGCCCACCAGGGCGCACCGGTCGCGCCGGTCGCGCCGCCACCAGGGCTGTCACCATGGCCACCGTCATGGCCGTCATGGCCACGCTGGCGGCCGCCCTGTCGCAATCTGCGTGCTCCGGTCCGAGCGGTCAGTTCTATGTCGTTCACAATCAGGTTCCGAGCGCGGGGTGCGTGATCCCGGCCGGCGATAGCGGTCTGTATCAGGGTGAAGGCGTCCTGGACGTCCGCGTTCCGACCACGTCCGACGCCGCCTATTTGCTCTTTCCCTTGTTGAGGAACGATCTGCCAGCCGAAGGCGAAGGTGGCGTCGAGCCCAATCGCATCGCCTTGGCGGGATTCGAGGTCGACGTGGCTTTCGTGGACGGAAACGCCGCCGCCGGCGATTTTTTCTCGGGGCTCGCGGCCGATCCCGCCACCCAGGCCCTCGTCCGGTATCAATCCGCGTGGTCGGGCAGCGTGGCTCCGGCGGGGGGCATGACCACGGCCATCACCGGCATCATTCCCGCCGCGCTCGCGCAGCGTCTGCGTGACGCCAATATTCTCGCCGATGGCTCCACCCTGCGCGTGGATGCCCGCGTGCGCGCTTTCGGCGACAAATTGGGTGGTCGGATCAAATCCGACCCGTTCACGTATCCCATTCGGATCTGCGACGGCTGCCTCATCAATCGCGTCACTGCCTGCCCGGCCAGCGCTCCGATCTTGAAGGGGGGGGTATGCAATCCCGGCCAGGACAGCGCGGTGGACTGTTGCACCCAGGGCGGCGATTTGATCTGTCCCGCCACGAGCGCGCCATGAATCGGTGGGCCCTGGGACTGATCCTGTCTCTTGCCTTGCCCGCCTGCGGAACGAAAGACGCGCCCAGGCCCTATGCGCCGCCGCCGGTCTCCGGCCAGATGCCGGGCGGGTTCGACGCCGGGACATCCACGGGCACGGCGCCGGTGATCGAGATCCGCGCCCCCGCCAATGGGGCCCTCCTGCCGGCCACGTCGGCGCCCGAGATCCGGGCGCGCATCACCGCCGCAGCGAGAGTCCTCGAACCCTCTTCGATTCGCTTCAAGCTGACGGCGACCGACGCTCCCCTCACCGGAGCCTCGCCTACCGCCGAGGGAACGTTGTCCGGTCCCCTGACCGACGCGCAGTTCGTCGGACGCTTGAATCTGTCGGGGCTGACCAGCGGAAGCTACACCCTCACCCTCTCGGCGGCGACCACCACGGGCGATTCCGCCTCCGCCACGCTGACGGTCAATGTGGACGCGGGTCCGGCCGTCACCATCGTGTCGCCCCAACCGGCGAGCCACCAGAAGGGCAGCTTGGTCGTCAGCGTCACGGTCGACGCCGCTCCGTTCGAGCCGACCATGTTTCCACTCGAGGCGTCGCTCGCCGGACGGCCGGTCGACCTGCAACCCACCGGCACGCCCAACACCTATCAGGCCTCGGTCGATTTTCGCGGCTACGACCCCCCGTTGAACGGCGAGCAGCTCCTGA
>PMNO01000326.1 GCA_003161835.1 Myxococcales bacterium
CCCTCGCGCGTCTTGAAGGTGTCAACGAACACGCACAGCGCGCCCTCGCTGGGAACGGCCAGGCCACGTCGCGACAGATCGTCGGCCACCTCGACTAGCTTCGGATTGTAGAAGCTCTCACCGCGGATGTCTTGCTCGGTGAGCTGAACGCCCAATCGCCGGAAGACCCGGGAAAAATACCGCGTCGATGCGTCGACCAGCGTGCGCCACAGCGCCAGCGTTTCGGCATCGCCCCCCTGCAACAGGACCACCCGACCGCGGGCCCGCTCGGCGAAACTGGGGTCGGCGTCGAACTTGGCGCGCGCGGCGCGATAGAATTCGTTCAGCTCGCCCACCGACAGCTCGGAGGCCGCCGCGACGCCGCCGCGGTCGATCAGATGCTCGATCAGCATCCCGAAAGGGGTTCCCCAGTCGCCGATGTGGTTCTGGCGAATCACGCGGTGGCCCAAGAATTCGAGCACGCGTGCGATGGCATCACCGATGACGCTGGAGCGCAGGTGGCCCACGTGCATCTCCTTGGCCACGTTGGGAGAGCCGTAGTCGATCACCACCGTGTCCGGCGTTTCGACCACGGGAACACCCAACCTCGGATCGGAGAGCGTCTGTCCAAGCAGCCGATCCAGATAATCCGTACGCAGCGTGAAGTTGATGAACCCCGGCCCGGCGATCTCGACCTTGGCGCAGAGATCGCTCACCTCCAGCGCGGCGACCAGCGCCTCGGCGACGGCGCGCGGTGGCTGCTTGAGTTGCTTGGCCAGGCCCATGGCCAGGTTGGCCTGAAAATCAGCGCGATCCGAGCGGCGCACGGAGGCGTCCACGCCGGCCTGTGCGGGTCCGAACGCCTTGATGACGGCGTCGCGGACACGCGCGGACAGTTCCATTTCTGGGCTTCGCAGAGCAGTGGGCATGGCTGGCCCCTGTCTAACACCGTTCCGCGGTTTCGGTGACGAGGCCGCGCGCGCGTCCCGACGCATCGGCCGCCCGCGGGCGGAAGTCGCCCCGGGGCGGTCCTTCGGTTACGATCGAACCGGCATGGAGCAGGCGATCGACGCGTTTCGCGAGCATCTGGGTTCCGAAAAGCGCGCGTCCGCGCACACGATCCGGGCCTATCTGCACGACGTCGACGAGCTGGCAGCCTTCGCCCGCCTGTCGCTGGGACGGCCGCCGGCCTTGACGGATCTGCACGTGATGCTCTGCCGGTCGTATCTCGCGTCCCTGCACGGGCGGAACGATGCCGTGACCATCGGTCGCAAATTGTCGTCCCTGCGGGCTTTTTTTCGGCTGCTGGTGCGCCGTCGGTTGGTGTCGTCCAGTCCCGTGGCCGCGCTGCGGGCACCCAAGCGCGCCAAGCGATTGCCGGCCTTTCTCGGCAAGGACGAGGTCGGTCGGCTCCTGGATGGTCACGCCGCGGTTCCCCAGGCGGCTGACGGCGCGCCGCCCGCCGCGGCCAAGGTGGAACGGGCGGCCGCTGAACGGGCGCGCGACGAGGCGTTGTTCGAGATCATCTACGGCGCCGGGTTGCGGGTCTCGGAGGCGTGCCACCTGGACGTGGATGACATCGAATCGCGACCGGGCGCCGCCGAGATAAAGGTGAGGCAGGGCAAGGGACGCAAGGATCGGATCATTCCGATTGGCCGGAAGGCCATCGGGGCGCTCGAGGCGTACCTGCCGGTGCGCGGGGCGTGGCTCTCCCAATCACCCCGGGGCGATCGGTCGGCCGTGTTCGTCAATCGCCGCGGCCGGCGCCTCGGTCCCCGCGACGTGCGCCGGTTGCTGTCGGCGCTCGAACAGGCCACCGGTGTCGGCGCCGCATCTCCACACGCGCTTCGCCACAGCTTTGCCACCCACTTGCTGGGCGAGGGCGCGGACCTGCGTTCGATACAAGAAATGTTGGGCCATGCCAGTCTTCGCACGACTCAGCGTTATGCTCACGTCAACATCGACCACCTGATGGCGGTCTACGACAAAGCTCACCCCCGGTCTCGCGCATGAAAACACCCCGGATTCGTTCCACCACCGTTCTGGCCGTTCGTCGTGGGGGGGCCGTCGTCATCGGTGGCGACGGTCAGGTCACGATGGGTAACACGGTCGTCAAGGGCACGGCGCGCAAGGTCAGACGCCTGCACGACAACAAGATCGTCGCCGGGTTCGCGGGCTCGGCCGCCGACGGCATCACGCTGTTCGAGAAGTTCGAAGCCAAGCTGAAGGATGCCAATGGAAACCTGCTCCGCGCGGCGGTGGAACTGGCCAAGGATTGGCGCACGGATCGGGTTCTGCGACGGCTGGAAGCGCTGCTGCTGGTGGCCGACAAGGAGAAGATTCTGTTGTTGTCGGGTACGGGTGACGTCATCGAGCCGGATGGCGACGCGGCGTCGATCGGTTCGGGGGGACCTTACGCCTTGGCGGCGGCGCGTGCGCTGCTGGACGCCACCGACCTGCCGGCGCGCGCGATTGTCGAACGGGCGATGGGCATCGCGGGTCAGATCTGCATCTATACGAACACGAACCTGGTCTTCGAGGAGCTGTAACGATGTCGCCGCCTTCCACCCCCGCGTCTCGGGCGCGCCCCGAGAGCCTGACCCCCCGCGCCATCGTCGAGGAGCTGGACCGTTACATCGTGGGGCAAAAAGCGGCAAAACGCGCGGTGGCGGTGGCCCTGCGCAACCGCTGGCGGCGGCAACAGGTCGCCCCACCGATGCGGGACGAGATCACTCCCAAGAACATCATGTTGATCGGACCGACGGGGGTGGGCAAAACCGAGATCGCCCGCCGGCTGGCGCGGTTGGCGGGCGCGCCCTTCGTCAAGGTCGAGGCCTCGAAGTTCACCGAGGTCGGCTA
>PMNO01000492.1 GCA_003161835.1 Myxococcales bacterium
TGGTTGCTCATCAAGCACCGTGACCAATGGGCCAGCACCGCGGACATCACCGAGCTGGCGCCGCGCTCCGTGGTCTCCAATCGCTTGCTCATCGAGATCGCGCGCGACGAGGGCGGCGACATGCGCAAGGCCGCGGACGGTGATCCACGCGCCGTCTTGGAAGGGATTCTCGCCAATCCCCAATTGCTGGCCCCGCCCAAGAAGGGGAACAAGAAATCCGTGTGGCATTCGAACCGGGCGGGCTCTTGAAAGGCACGCGCATCCTGACTCAGTTGCCCCGGGCCTGACGGTCCCCCATCCTCGTACCCATGCCCACGGACAACCGCAGTCTCGCTCCGGGTTGGCCAGGGGGGCCGGCGCGGTGGACATCGAGTGCCAAGAGCGGGGTGGGGGCCGCGCTCGGCGCCGCGGGCCGGGTGTGGTTCACGGTGAGCCACGGGATCCTCAACGAGGTCTACTACCCTCAGGTCGACCAGGCGTGTACCCGCGATCTGGGTTTCATCGTGACCGACGGCAAGGGCTTTCTCTCGGAGGAGAAGCGCCACGCCACGCACGAGATCACCACCTTGGCCGATGGCGTACCCGCGTTTCGCGTGATCAACACCTGCGAGAAGGGCCGCTATCGCATCGAAAAGGAGATCCTGGCGGATCCGATCCGGGAGGTGGTGTTGCAGCGGGTTCGCTTCACCGCGCTCGAGGGGTCGCTCGCCGACTATCGGCTCCATGCGCTGCTCGCGCCGCACCTCGGGAATTCCGGCGACGGAAACACGGCCTGGGTGGGCGACGTCAAGGGCAGGCCGCTGCTGTTCGCCGACCGCTACGGAACGGCCTTGGCTCTCGCCTGTTCGACGCCCTGGGCCCAACGGTCCGCGGGATTCGTCGGCATCTCCGACGGATGGCGCGATCTGGTCGCGCACAACCGGATGACCTGGAACTACGAGCGCGCGGAGAATGGCAACGTCGCGCTCACCGGAGAAATCGATCTGGTGGCCTCCAATGGTTACTTTGTGTTGGCGCTCGGCTTTGGGCGCACCTCTGGCGAGGCCGCCCACCGGGTCACCGCCAGCCTGACCGACGGTTTCGATCGGGCCTCCAGGGACTACTGCGCCGCCTGGGAGGATTGGCAGCGGACGCTCCGCCCGCTGCGCCGGGCGCCGCGAAACGGGCGCGATCTGTACCGGGTCTCGACCGCCGTTCTGCGCACCCATGAATCCGACCGCTTTCCGGGCGGCATCATTGCCAGTTTGTCGATTCCCTGGGGCTTCTCGAAGGGCGCCGGCGATCTGGGCGGCTATCACCTCGTCTGGCCACGTGACCTGGTCGAGAGCGCGGGCGCGTTGCTCGCCGCCGGGGCCAACGATGACGTCGTCCGCGTGCTTCACTATCTCGCGGTCACCCAGGAAGCCGACGGACACTGGCCGCAGAATATGTGGCTGGACGGCACGCCATATTGGAACGGTATCCAGATGGACGAGACCGGGTTTCCGATCTTGTTGGTCGATCTGGCGAAACGCCAGGGCGTGCTCGATGACAGCGAGCTCCGCCTCCTGTGGCCGATGGTGCGGGGCGCGGCGGAGTTCCTGGTGCGCAACGGCCCCGTGACGCAACAGGATCGCTGGGAAGAAGATCCGGGCTATTCACCCTTCACCTTGGCCGTGGAAATCGCCGCCCTCCTGGGCGCGGCGGATCTCGCGGACACCTACGAGCCCTCGATTGCCAGCTACCTGCGCGAGACCGCCGATGCCTGGAGCTGCGCCATCGAACGGTGGACCTACGTCACGGGCACGGAGCTGGCCCGCCGAGTCGGCGTCGACGGCTACTACGTGCGCATCGCGCCACCGGAGGAGGCGGACGCAGCTTCCCCCGCCGGCGGCTTCGTGCCGATCAAGAATCGCCCCATCGAGCAAAGTTGCGAGCCGGCCGAGCACATCGTCAGTCCCGACGCGCTGGCGTTGGTGCGGTTCGGCCTCCGGGCTCCGGGCGATCCGCGGATCGTGAACACGGTGAAGGTGATCGATGCGTTGCTCAGAGTGGAAATGCCGGGCGGCCCGGCCTGGCGCCGCTACAACGGCGATGGCTACGGTGAGCACGAAGATGGACGACCCTTCGATGGGACCGGCAACGGACGGCCGTGGCCCCTGCTCACCGCCGAGCGCGCGCACTACGAATTGGCGGCGGGCAGACCGACGGAGGCGGAGGCCCTGCGGGACGCCCTCGCGTCGTTCGCCAACGTCGGGGGCCTGCTACCGGAGCAGATCTGGGACGGTGCCGATATCCCGGAACGAGAACTGGCGTTCGGTAAGCCGTCAGGCTCCGCGATGCCGCTGGTCTGGGCGCACGCCGAATACGTCAAGCTCAGCCGGTCGCTAGATGATGGGCAAGTGTTCGACATGCCGCCGCAGCCGGTGCAGCGCTACCAGATCGAGAAGGTGGCTTCGCCGCATTCGATCTGGCGGTTCAATCATAAATGTCAGTCGATCGCGACCGGTCGGATCTTGCGGATCGAGGTNNCTGGAACCGGCGATGGTTCACTGGAGTCTCGATGGTTGGCGAACGGTGGTCGACGCCCATACCCGCGACACCGCGCTGGGGCTCCACGTCGTGGATCTGCCCACGCGCGATTTGCCCTTCGGCGCGCGTCTGGCGTTCACGTTCCACTGGCCGCGCGCCGACCGCTGGGAGGGAAGTGATTTCGTCGTGACCGTCGATGAGTCCCCAACCCCATCGGCGCCCTGAGACCCTCACGGAGCAAACCCATGAAGCCAACCTCTCTACTTCCCTTGGTTCCCTTGGGGTTCGCTCGCCTCACGCTCCTCGGTTTGGCGGCCTCGGCATGGCTTGCTGCCGTCGCTTGTAGCAGCGCACCCGAGCCCAGCGCGGGCGCTGGAAGCGGCGGGCAGTCGGGAAGCGCCGGCGCTGTCGTCGCCGGTACGGGCGGCTTCTCGCTTGGTGGCGCAGCGGCGGGAATCGACGGTGGCCACGCGGATGTGGGGAACGCTGCTGTTTCGAGCGGCGGCGCCACCGAAGATGGCGGCGCGTCCGGGGGCGGAGCTGGAAAGGGAGGCACGAGCACCGGAGGCCGCGGCGGCGCGGAGGTCACCGGCGCCGGCGGGTCGAGCGTGGGCGCCGCGGGAAGCGCG
>PMNO01000151.1 GCA_003161835.1 Myxococcales bacterium
TGTTCGCCCCGGGCGAGGGGCCCACGTTGGTGTTGGAGGGCCAGGGGCAGGAACGCCACGGCGCGCGGCGCGAGCCGCAGGCCGAGCGCAAGGCCGCCCACGAGCTGGTCGAGCGGCTGGAGCTGTCGTCGGCCGATGAGATCGAGGCGTGGTGTTGGCGGGTGGGTGAAGGGGATCCGGCGTTGAACGTGGTTTCGACCTTGAAAGATTTGGGCGACGGCGTGGTCGTCGAATGGGCGGACGACGCGCAGCTGTTTTCGCTCGGCGCCATCGGTCGCGGCAGCATGCGCATGCAGGTGGCGGATCGGCACGATTGGTTCGGCGTGGAGGGGGGCGCCGACGTCAAGACCGACAAGGGCCGCGAGATCATTCCCCTGGCGACGTTGTTTGCCGCGATTCGCGATGGCCGGCGTTACGTCGCGGTTGGTGCCCGGGGATTCGTGCGCATCGAGGAGTCGCTGCGCGAGGCGCTGGCCCGCGCGGAGGCGGTCGTGTTCGAGCATCGGGGCTCGTTGCAGGTGTCCGCCGTCGGCAGCGATTCGCTGTTGGGCATGGTCGAGCGGGAATCGCAGCTGAAGGCCAGCGCCGCGTTTTTGGAATTGCGCAAGCGCATGCGCGAGGGCGCGGTCGAGACGCCGCGGCTGTCGTCGGCGATGGCGGCCACGTTGCGCCCGTATCAACTGGCGGGGGTCACCTGGATGACCCAGCTGGCGCACTGGGGGGCGGGGGTGATCCTGGCCGACGAGATGGGCCTGGGCAAGACCGTGCAGACCCTGGCTGTGCTATCGCACCGCGCGCCATCGGGACCGGCGCTGGTGGTGGCGCCCACGTCGGTGACGCCCAACTGGTTGAACGAGGCGGCTCGGTTCGCGCCCGAGCTGGCGGTGCGTTCGTTTCGGGGTGCCGACCGGGCCGCGATCGTGGGCGGCTCCCTGAAACTGGGACCGGGCGACGTGTTGGTGACCAGCTACGCGATCGCCACGCTGGAGGCCGAGGCGCTGGCGAAGCTCACCTTCGGGACCCTGGTGATCGATGAGGCCCAGGCGGTGAAGAACGCAACGACCGAACGCGCCAAGGCGCTGCGCGATCTGAATGCCGGCTGGCGGGTGGGCTTGACGGGGACGCCGATCGAGAATCGGCTGGGTGAGCTTTGGAGCATTTTTCGGGTGCTCTCGCCGGGGTTGCTGGGCAGCTGGGAACAGTTTCGCGCGCGGTACGCGGCGCCCATCGAGAAATTCGGCGACGATGCGCGCCGGAAGGCGCTTGCGGCTTTGCTGCGGCCATTCGTCTTGCGGCGCACGAAGGCGGAGGTGGCGCCCGAGTTGCCGGCGCGCACCGAGATCGTGCGCAGCGTGCGCCTGTCCGCTGAAGAGCAGGCGCTCTACGAGGAGCTGCGCCTGGCCACCATCACCGAGATCGCGCAGGCGAAAAAGAACCCCGAACGGGATGCGCAAGACATGCGGTTCGTGCTGCTGGCGGCCCTGACCCGGCTGCGACAGCTCTGCTGTCATCCGCGCCTGGTTTATCCGCACACTCTGGCGGGATCCTCGAAGGCGAACGTGCTGATTGAACTGCTGGAGGAGCTGCGCGAGGGCGAGCACAAGGTGCTCGTGTTCAGTCAGTTCCGGAGTTTTCTCGACCTGCTCGCCCCGCGGTTGACGCAGCACGGGTTTCGGGTGTTGGTTCTCGACGGCACCACGCCCTCTGACGTTCGCGAACAGCGGGTGACCGCGTTTCAGGCGGGCGCCGCGGACGTGTTCCTGATTTCATTGAAGGCGGGCGGTTTTGGGCTGAACCTGACGGCGGCCGACACCGTCGTGCATCTGGATCCCTGGTGGAATCCGGCCGTGGAGGATCAGGCGACCGCGCGCGCCCACCGCATTGGCCAGTACAAACCCGTCACCGCCATCCGCATGGTGGCGCGCGGCACCATCGAGGAAGCGGTGCTCGGTTTGCATGCCTCCAAGCGCGCGCTGGCGGCCGGCGTGCTCGAAGGCACGGACAGCGCGGCCGCACTGAACACGGACCAATTGATCGGGCTCATCGAGCGGGGCTTCGAGCCGATCGGTTGAGCCCGTGGAAGTCGCTCTGGTCGTTCTGGTCAGTCTATTTTGCCAAGACATCGGTGACCGTGGCGGCGAGGAACACAACCGACACGTAGCCGTTCAGATTGAAGAAGGCGAGATTCAGGCGCGATAGATCGCCCGGGCGCACGATGGCGTGCTCCCAGACCAGCAACGCGGTCACGACGGCGACGCCGCCGATGTAGATGCCGCCGAGGTGCGCCAGCGGAGCGAGCGCCAGCAGAGCCGTGACAGTGAGGACGTGCAGCAGCGCAGACGTCAGCAACGCCGCGGGAACCCCCAGGCGCACCGGGATGGAATGGAGGCCTGCGGCGCGATCGAAATCCCGGTCGGCGAGCGCGTACAGGATGTCGAAGCCACCGATCCAGGTGGCGACCGCCGCCATCAGCAGCGCCGGGATCAGGCCAAAATCGCCTCGCACCGCGATCCAGGCACCAGCCGGGCCGGCGGCGATGGCCAGCCCCAGAACCAGGTGACAGAGGGCCGTGAACCGCTTGGTGAGGGAATACCCAAATAGCAACAGCAAGGCGACCGGCGTCAGCGCGAGGCACAAGGGCCCCAGGAGGGCCGCCGCGGCGACGAACAGCGCGGTGGCGGCGATGGTCATCGTCCAGGCCGCCCGCAGTGACACCAGGCCGCGCGGGATCTCGCGACCGGCGGTGCGCGGATTGCGCGCGTCGATCTGCCGATCGACGATCCGATTGAATCCCATCGCGGCGGTGCGCGCGCCCACCATGGCCGCGACGATCTCGACCAGACGCCAGACCGGCAGACCCACGCCGCGCGCTGCCAGGGTGGCGGCCGCCAACGCGAAGGGCAGGGCGAACAGGGTGTGGCTGAACTTGATCATGCGCGCGAACGTGACCAGGGCGTTCGAGGTCGCGGGCGGCGATGGTGTCGGGTGGGCGGTCATGGTCGTGATTGTTTCAAGCGGCCGCCGCGCCGAAGATCCAGCGCACGCTGGGGTGAGGGTGAGGGTGAGGATCGGTGACCAGCGCGCGCTCGACGCTCGCCGCGTCGTCGTCGGCCCGAGCGGCGAGGCGCACGTTCAGTAGCCCGGGGCGTTTGCCGGGCGCGAGCGCGCCCATCTCATCGAGCCCCAAGGCCGCGGCGCCTCCCTGGGTCGCGGCGTGGAGCCAGACGCTGGGCGCCACGTCGGGAAAGTGAGCCGCCAGCGTCGCAATTTCTTCCCACGGCGACAGGTTGGGCACGGACGCCAGGCTGTCGGTCCCGATCGCGAGGCGCAGGCCATCGGCCAGCAGCGCTGAAACGTCGGGCAAGCGGCCACCGATGTGCAGGTTCGATCGCGGACACAGGACCACCGTGGCTCCCGCTGCTCGGATGCGCCGCCGGTCATCTTCGGTCGCGTGGACCAGGTGGACCAACAGCGGCGCGCGGCGGCCCTCGAAGGCGCCGAGCGTGTCCAGGTAGGCCGTCGGTGAGAGGTGGGGGGTTCGCTCTTGGGGATCGACCCCGAGCGCGCCCAAGACGGGCGGCCAACCGCCGGTGCCATCTTGGAGCAGGAGGATCTCGTCCCGATCCTCGGCCAGATGAATCGTGGTGCTCTGGCCGGAGGCGGCGGCGGCGCTGAAGATCCGGCGCAGCAGCGCGGGACCCACGGAGTACAGCGCGTGCGGCGCCGGGACGATGGCGATCTTGGCTGATCGTTCGGATGTCGGGACGAGGGCGCGCTCGGCCGCCGCGTCGGCGAGCGCGTCGCCGGTGCGGGCCTCGCGCGAGCCCACGAGCTCGTGAAAGAAGACGCCGCCCAGCCCCACCCGGCCCAGCGCGCGCCAGCCGGCCGTGCCGTTGCCGACGTCGGCCATGGCGCCGGTTCCAAATTCCTGGGCGTCGGCCGCGGCGGATACCGCGGCCGATAGCGCGCGCCCGGGGTCGAGGTCGGTCAAGCGCGCGGCCAGGCGCCGCGTCCAGTTGATGACGCCGTCACCGCCCGGAACCCGGCCCGCGAGCGCCGACAGCTCCAGATGGCAGTGCGCATTCACGAGCGCGGGGCAAAGCGCACCGTCCGCGCGTTCCTCGGCAAGGGCTGGGTAGGCGCGGCGCAGCTCCGCGCGCGTCCCGACCGCGAGCAGGGGAGCGCGGCGTGGGTGGGCGGGCTCAGCGGCGTGATCATCGGCGCGATCGGGCGAATGGTCGTCGAGCACGACAGCACCCTCGCGAATCGGTGGCGCCGAGATGGGAAAGATCCAGCGCGCGCTGATCAAACGCACGGCCACCCGACTACGCGACCGGTGTGATGGGCAAAAGCTCGTAGCGCATGTTGCGGCGCCGCGGGACGAAACCGGCGCCGCGCACGTAGCGCTCGATGTCTTGGGCACCCAGCTTGAAGACCGCCCCGGCCTGCGACACGACGTTCTCCTCGATCATCGCCGAGCCGAAATCATTGCCGCCGAACCGGAGCGCGACCTGGCCCACCTCCGGTCCCATCGTCGGCCAGGACACCTGCAGGCTGGGAAAATTGTCCAGGTACAACCGAGACAGGCCGAACAGGCGCAGATAGCGCATCGCCGTGGTGTCGTCGTGCAGCTTCAATCGGGTGCCCTCCGCCTGAAACGGCCAGCAAATGAAGGCGGTGAAGCCGGCGGTTTGATCCTGTAGGGCGCGCAGCCGCTCCAGGTGGTTCACGATGTGCGCCGGGGTCTCGCCGAACCCGAACACCATCGTGGCGGTGGTGCGCAGCCCCAGGGCGTGGCCCTCGCGCATCACCTCCATCCAGGTGTCGGTGGTGCATTTCAGGGGCGAGATGCCGTGGCGGATCTCGTCGTCCAGGATCTCGGCGCCGCCGCCCGGGATCGAATCCAGGCCCGACGCGATCAGGCGCTCGATGACGCC
>PMNO01000696.1:0-2623 GCA_003161835.1 Myxococcales bacterium
TCGAACACGGGAAATCCCTCGTGAACCTGGCCACCCTTGCCCGGGGTCACCCCCCCGACCACGGTCGTGCCGTATTCTCGCATTTGTTTGGCGTGGAACGTCCCGGCCGACCCCGTGAGCCCCTGCACGATCAGTTTGGTTTCCTTACCGACAAGAATCGCCATTAGCGCGTAGCCTCCACCGTCGTTTTGCCTTTTCCGCCACCCGCGGCTGCCAAGGCCACAATCTTGCGGGCGCCATCCGCCATGTCGTCGGCGGACGTCAATGCCAGGCCCGATTCACCCAGCAACTTCTTACCGAGATCCACGTTGGTGCCCTCGAGCCGGACCACCAGGGGGACTGTCAGCCCCACCTGCTTGACGGCCGCGATCACCCCCGCCGCGATGGTGTCGCATTTCATGATCCCGCCGAAAATATTTACGAAGATGCCGCGCACGTTCGGATCGGCCGTGATGATCTTGAAGGCGGCCGTCACCTTTTCGGTGGTGGCGCTGCCGCCGACATCCAGAAAATTCGCCGGCTCGCCGCCAAAGTACTTGATCGTGTCCATGGTGGCCATGGCCAGGCCGGCGCCGTTCACCATGCAGCCGATGCTTCCGTCCAGCTTGATGAACGAAAGATCGTAGCGCTTGGCCTCGGTCTCGGAGGGCTCCTCCTCGTCGAGGTCGCGATAGCCCTCCAGGTCCTTGTGGCGATACGCGGCGTTGTCGTCGAAGGTCATNNCAGTCGAGGGGCAGAACGTGTCCGTCCTTCAGCACCACGAGCGGGTTCACTTCCAGGAGCGAGCCGTCGGTCTCCACGAACACCCGATAGAGCGACAGAAACAACTCCGCGGCCGCCTTGGCCGTGACGCCCGTCAGCCCGAGGCCGTACGCCAGGTTCCGGGCCTGGTAGCCGCCCAGGCCCACCGCCGGATCCACGATCTCCTTCAGAATCTTTTCGGGATGGCTGGCCGCCACCTCCTCGATCTCCACACCACCCTCGGATGACGCCATCACGACCACGCGGCCGGCGCCGCGGTCCACGACGATCCCGCAGTAGAGCTCGCGCGCGATGTCGACGCCCTGTTCGACCAGCAGACGCTTGACGTTCTGGCCTCCCGGTCCCGTCTGGTGCGTGACCAGGGTCATGCCCAGGATTCTCTGCGCGGATGCGCGCGCAGCCGCCGCGCCCGTGACGACCTTGACGCCGCCACCCTTGCCGCGCCCTCCAGCGTGGATCTGGGCCTTGACGACGACCACCTCNNAGAATTTCCTTCGCTTGATACTCGTGAATCTTCATGACGAGCGCGCTCAGAGTTTCTTGGAAGCTTCGATGAGCTCCCGCACGGCCGCGGCGGACTTGTCCAGCATGGCCTTCTCGTCGGACGTCAGGGTGATGTTCACCACGCGCTCCACACCGCCCGCTCCGATCACGACCGGAACCCCCATGTACAAATCCCGGTACCCGTATTCGCCGTCGAGATAGGCGGCCGCGGGCAACAGGCGCTTTTGGTCCTTCAGGAATGCCTCGGCCATCTGAACGGCCGCCGAGGCCGGGGCGTAAAAGGCGCTGGTGCCCATCAGTTTCACGATCTCGCCGCCCCCATTGCGGGTGCGCTCCACGATCGCCTGCAGCTTTTCCGCGGCGATGAGCTGGGCGACCGGGACTCCGTCGACGGTGCAGTTGCTGGTGATCGGAACCATCGTGTCGCCGTGGCCCCCCAGGACCATTGCCCGGACATCCTTGACGGCCACGCCCATCTCACGGGCCAGGAACAGCTGAAAGCGCCCCGCGTCCAGCACCCCCGCCATGCCGACCACGCGCTCCCGTGGGAAGCCGGTGACCTTCTTCATCTCGTAAACCATCGCGTCGAGCGGGTTCGAGATCACGATCACCAGGGCTTTGGGACATTGGGCCTTCACGTTTTCGGCGACACCCCGGATGATTTTCAAGTTGATGGTCAACAGATCATCGCGCGACATCCCCGGCTTGCGTGGGACCCCCGCGGTGACGATCACCACCTCCGCGCCGGCGCAATCGTTCCAGTTGGAGGTGCCGGTGATCGTCGCGTCGTATCCGAGCACGGCGCCGTTCTGCTCCAAATCCAGCGCCTTGCCCTTCGCGACCCCTTCCTTTTCCGGGATGTCGAACAGCACGACATCGCCCAGTTCGCGACGCGCGATGAGCGCCGCCAATTCACCGCCGATGTTGCCGGCACCGATGAGCGCAATTTTCTTACGGGACATGGACAGGACTCCAAAGGCAAGGGGTGTGTGACAGGGGCCGCGCGAGCCCATACCACGCCGGGTACGGGGCGGCGTAGTCCGCGATCAAAGGTTTCGAATGATGGTGTCGCCGAACGCTGAACAGGACACTTCGGTCGCACCGTCCATCAGCCGCGCGAAATCGTAGGTCACGATCTTTTGAGCGATCGATTTTTCCAGGCCCGCCACCACGCGCTGCGCGGCGCCGGTCCAGCCAAGGTGCTCGAGCAACATGACCCCCGAAAGAATGACCGACCCCGGGTTGACCTTGTCTTGGTTTGCGTACTTTGGGGCGGTTCCGTGGGTCGCCTCGAAGACCGCGTGTCCGGTCAGGTAGTTGATGTTGCCCCCAGGGGCGATGCCGATGCCGCCCACCT
>PMNO01000696.1:2648-2773 GCA_003161835.1 Myxococcales bacterium
ATGATGTTGCCCTTGTGGACGAGGGTCACGCTCTTCCGGTTGTGCCGGATGGCATAGTCGAGCGCGGCGCGGATCAGGCGTTCGGATCCCTCGCGCGAAACAGGCTTGATGCCGATCCCGCTCGT
>PMNO01000026.1 GCA_003161835.1 Myxococcales bacterium
CCTGAACGCGACTCGTGAGCGAACGATTTGCGGATCTGGGACGTCACCAACTCCTATTTTGACAGTCGACCGACGTATTCTGCCAGGGCCTGCACCGGCACCCGGATGGCGTTGGAGACGCGGACGTGGGGGATCTCGCCGCGCTCGCAGAGTTGATAAACCGTCGAGCGGCATACGCCGAGCCGCTCGGCCACCTGGGACACGGTCATGAATCCTTGTAAGAAGGTTGTAAGAAGATCGTCGCNNGGCCTGTCACGCCGGAGGCCGCGAGTTCAAGTCTCGTCCGCCCGGCTGGTAAGAGCCGGAATCGATTTGGGTTGGCGAGCATGATGACTTCGCCTCTGACACGACGCTCCGGTGGCAGATCTCCGCCGGGAGATCCGCGACCCACATCCAGGGACAGATTCGCTCGGCGTTCCCAGTGGTCCTACCTGCGCCGGGTCGCCCCAATGCTGGGATGCGGCCTCATCATCGCGTGGGCGGGCTGCGATCTGTCGTACGTGGTGCGCGTGGTCGTTCACGGCGACTCGCACACCGACGACTACACGTGGAAGCGCACCGCGTGGCTGGCGCCCGCCGATGTCCCGGTGGCATGGCGCGAAAGCCAGAGTTGCGAGGCCGTGGTGGCCGCGTTCGCGGCTGAGCCAGACGCTCCGCCCCTGTCCCGCTACCTCGCGCAAGGCGGCGCGCTCGCGTTCGTGGTCGTGCGCGACGGCGCTATCGCTTGCGAGTGGTACGGCAACGGGGGCGCGCGGGCCCGCCCTGCTGCGGCCTTCTCGATTTCGAAGACCGTGACGTCGCTGTTGCTCGCGCGCGCGATCGCCGAGGGCAAGCTCGGAAGCCTTCACCACCCGATCACCGCATACGTCCCTGCGCTGGCCGCTCGCGATCGGCGGTTTTCGGCGATCACGCTGGCCGACCTCGTCGACATGCGCTCGGGGATCGCATTCGTCGATACGCTGTCGTTCCCGTGGGTGACCTGTGACCCGCCGGAGGTGTACTACGCGACGGACCTCGCAAGGACCGCGGTCGAGCGGACACGCATCGAGGGGCCGCCGGGGCGGTTCGTGTATAACGACTATGCGCCAAATCTAATCGGGCTCGCACTCGAGAGCGGGTACGGCGTGCGCTCGACCGCAACGCCAATGCAGGCGCTGTGGTCCGAACTGGGGGCCGAGACCGCCGCGGCGTGGACGGTCGACGGCCGTGGCTTCGCCTGGCACGAGAGCGGCCTGGTCGCCACCGCGCGCGATCTCGCTCGGATCGGTCAGCTCATGCTCGACGATGGCAAGGTCGGGCACCGCCAGGTCGCGCCGGAGGCGTTCCTCGCGCGGAGCACCGATCCGGCCGGCCGTGCGCGAGCCACGATGTTCGCCGGGGTGGAGCTGGGCTATCGCAACGGCTGGTGGATCCCGGGCGACGACGAGCTGCTCGCGATGGGCGCACACGGCCAGGTCATGCTGGTGTCGCGCGCGAGTCGAACAGTGATTGTGCGGCTGGGCCGAGACGGCCACGAGGGCAGTCGCGGACTGGGCTTCGACGGTCGGGGCGAGACCAATATCTCGGTCGCACGCCGCTTCCAGCGCGCGGCGGCGCGCCTGCGCTGCGGGACCGCGCCGTGCTGACCGAAGCGAGCGCACCCGGCCCGTCTCGTCTCGGAGCAAGCTGACAGGGGCCGAGCTCCCGGGGTAGGCTGTCCGCGTCCTCGTGCTGAGGGTGATAGACGCCGACGCGAGAGTCCAAGGAGCCGTACCATGTCGAAAGTCCTGATCGTGGATGATCAGCCGGCGGCATGCCTGGCGCTTCAGGTTCTCCTGGAGACGCACGGCTTGGATTCGCTCTTCGCCCACAATCCCGTAGACGCCCTCGATCTTGTTGCCGCCGAGGACGTGTGCGCCGTAATCCAAGACATGAACTTCGCCCCAGAGAACACGAGCGGTCAGGAGGGGGTTGAGCTTTTCCGGGCCATCAAGCGTCTGGATCCCGACCTGCCCATCATCCTCCTCACGACGTGGGGCTCCCTGGCGATGGCCGTCCAATTGGTGAAGGAAGGGGCCAATGACTACATGGCCAAACCCTGGGAGGACGAGAAACTGGTTCGCACGGTCCAGACACTCGTGCAAATGCGCACGTTTCAGCAAGAGAGCGCGCGTGCCCGCGCACAGGCCATGCGGATGCGCCGGACGCTCGGGGCCCGCTACGATCTGTGTGGCTTGATCTNNGGCTCGGGCAAGGAGAAGCTGGCGGAGATCGTGCAGATCAACTCACGCCGCAAGCAGGGACCCTTCGTGAAGGTCAACGCCGGCGCCCTGCCCGAGACGCTGCTCGAAGCAGAGCTGTTTGGCGCCGAGGCCGGAGCGTACACCGGGGCGCTCAAGATGCGTGTGGGACGCTTCGAAGCGGCGCACCGAGGTACGGTGTTCCTCGACGAGATCGGNNCCGCAAGGTGGACGTCCGCATCATCAGCGCGACGAATACGGACCTGCCCCGGGCCGTCGCCGAGGGGAAGTTCCGGGAGGATCTTTTCTTCCGGCTGAATGTCATCGAGCTTCGTATTCCTTCGCTCGCCGAGCGACTTGACGACGTCCTGCCCCTGGCCGAGCACTTCCTGAAGACGATGCCTATCGCCGAAGGGGCACCGCCTCTACATCTGACCGAGCCGGCCAAGGCTGCTCTTCTGCAGTACGAATGGCCCGGGAACGTTCGAGAGCTACAGAACCGGATTCACAGAGCGACCATCGTCTGCACCGACGGCGCCATCACGCGCGAACACCTGGGATTCGGGCCGGCAGGCGCGGTACCCGGCCCCTCAGGGGCAGAGCGCTCGCGCGAGGACGATCTCCTCGACCGAGGCGTGCTCGAGCAGGCCCTCGCGGACGCAGGCGGCGTCGTCTCCAAGGCCGCGATGGAGATGGGGCTATCCCGCCAGGCTCTCTATCGGCGCATGGAACGCGCCGGCATCGCGCCCCTGCGCCGTCCGAAGGCCTGAGCGCGTCGGGCACGTTCGAGCGCGCAGCGCGGGCCTTGGCCGGCGTGGTCTGTCCGGCGAGTGTCCGCGTGGACGCCGCCCGGCGCGGACACGGACACTCGTCGCTCCTGAACACGCATTGTTTCGCGGGGTTGGAGATCTGCCTCCTGGCATCTCGGCTGCTTTAGGAGGGTCCGCGAGACGCGAGGCCGGATAGACCAGCCCGACGCTCCCGCAGGAGAAACGAGCCTGTCATGAACCAGATTCAAAAGACGCTTTCCAGTTCGCCGACGAGCCTTGTCGTCCATCATCGCCCCCATCTCGCGATGCTCGCAGTGGGCGCGACCCTGCTCGCCGCCTGTAGCAGCAGAGTCCCTGCGAGAGTAGTGACTGTCAACGACCACCAAGTCGAGATCGCGACGGCCGGCGCTGGCGGCGCCGCGACCGTCGTCTTCGAAGCTGGGCTTGGCGAAGACTGGACACACTGGGACGAGGTCGCCGGCCAAGTCGCGCTCCACGCGCGGGTGTTCGCCTACTCGCGTCCGGGCTTCGGCGCCAGTGACCCACCGACGACCCCCCGAGACCCGAAACAGATCGTCGAAGAGCTACGGGCCCTCCTCGCTTCCCAGGGATACGCGCCTCCGTACGTGGTCGTCGGGCATTCGATCGGCGGGGCGTACATGGAGCTCTTCGCGAAATCACATCCTGACGAGGTGGTGGGTGCTGTCCTCGTCGATCCCCGCCACCGCGATTTCCTGAGCACCTGCGAGGCGGCCAACATCGACGGCTGCGGTATCCCGGAATCGACGCTCGCCACGCAGTCGGCCGCCGTGATCGCCGAGTACCACGCGTTCGCCATGGCGTCCGATCAAATCCACGCTGCGGGCACGTTCGGTTCTTATCCGGTTCGGGTCCTCACGGCGACCAACCATCCGGGGGTCTCGCCGGCGTGGGAGACGCTCTGGGAGACGATCCTCGCTTCGCTCGCTGCCGAGGCGGCTGACGGTAAGCAGATCGTCGTCCAGGGTGCGGGGCACCACATCCAACTCGACCGTCCCGACGTGGTCGTACAGAGCATCCTGGGCATGTTGCCTTCGCAGTGACCGCCATTTCGTTCTGTCTGTCCATCAACGCCCGAGCAGAAAGGCTACGGCCATGAACAACACCGACGCGACCCTCGTGAACGTTGCACGCCGCCGCGCACGTGCGGCCCGCGCGCGGCGTGCGCTACTCCTGACGCTGTCTTCTACGCTGACCGCCGCAGGAGCGGCGCACGCCGAGATGCCCTCGTCGCCCACTGTCGCGGGAGCAACCGGGGCGGAACCTGAAGGTAATGTGGCCAGCACACCGGCCGCTCCGGCAACGCTCGCGCCGCCGGCCACCGAGCAGCGCTACTCTCTCCCTTGGCAGCTCCGACCCGTCACGACCGGCAACGTCGTTCGAATCGACAGCGCTGCAGCCGTCTTCAACGACGCTAACGGGAATCTCGATGCGGCGGTCACCACCGTGTTGGCCGGCAGCTACCAGCTCACGCGAGAATGGGCGCCGATGGTACGTCTGGGCTTCGTCGGGAATGACGCGCCGGGCGCGGCCCTCGATGGCAGCTCCTTCGTCAACCCCGTCGTGGGGGCGACCTACGCGCGGAATGTAGACACGATGGGCAGCTACAGGTTTGCGCTCTTCGGGGCAACGACGATTCCCATCGGAACGGGAGGCGGCAACGCTCCGAATGTCGGTGCCGCCAAGACGAACGCTGCGTCGATCACGGCGCGTCCCGCGGACAACGCGATGTTCGCGGTCAATTACATGACGGAGATCGTGGGCGCCGACTTCGCCTATGTGAACCAGGGGTTCACCGCGCAAGTAGAAGCGACTTTGCTGCAGTTTGTTCGCGTACGTGGAGACAACAGCGCAGCCGCCACCGATACCTTCCGGACCAATTCAGCCGTGGGGCTGCACCTGGGCTACTTCATCGGTTCGCACTTCTCGCTGGGCGCCGATCTGCTCTATCAGCGCTGGCTCTCTCACCCGACGACTCTGAACGCGATGACGGGGGCGCATGTCCCATTGTCCGACGCCAACATGGACACGGTCACTGTCGCGGCTGGCCCGCGTCTGCACCTCAGGTTGGGCAAAAACGCCTGGATCCGGCCAGGGATCTCCTATGTGCGCGGGATCGACGCGCGTGGGTTCGATGCGCCTTTGATCACTGCCCAGACGACGGCCGTGCTGCTCGATATTCCGGTGATGTTCTAAGGCGCCGCACCCATCGAGGTTCCCACGTCTTCCAACAAGGACACCATCATGCGAATGAACGCCGCCCACTGCCAGTTGCTCTGCAGTGCCCTCGACGTCACGATGGGCGGCTATCTGGCTTGGCGCGTCCGAAGGCGCTCCTTGATCGCGGCGACTCCCGGGGGTTGACAGTGACGAATCCGAGTCGGACATCGGAGCGAGAGGCTCGGCCGGGCATCATCCTCGTGGCGGACGACGACCCGGGCATCGGCGGAGCGCTTCAGCTCCTGTTCGAGCTCAATGGTCTCGTCGCAGAAGTGGTGCACACACAGCTCGACGCGATCGAGCGCGTGAAGCGCGGCGACGTTCGTATCGTCATCCACGACATGAATTTCTCGAGAGGCGAGACCAGCGGCGACGAGGGGCTGGCGTTGTTCCGTGACGTGAGACGTGAGGCGCCAGAGGTGGCCGTGATCCTCATGACCTCGTGGCCCGCACCTGACACCCGCGCTTCGGTGCTCCACGAGGGCGCTGCCGCCTACCTGACGAAGCCTTGGGACGACGAAGTCCTCGTCGCCATGGTTCGGGGGTTGATTGACGGGCACTCCGAGGGGCCAACCGTCATTCCCTTCGAAGAAGAGCCCTGATGATCTCGGCAAAACGTCCTGGTCCCCGAAATCGTACCCAGTGACGAACGGGTCAGCGCGCCGTTATTCGCCAGGCTCACTGCAGCCCCGTCTGCAACTGCTCGGGAGGGTGCGACTGCTCGAACGCGAAGTAGCCAGGAGCGAACAAGGAGAGGGAGGCGCGCCCGGACGGGGGGTACGCCTCCCTTTTCGCATTTCTAGCGTGAGGTCCCTCTGGCCGCCCGTTCGAAGGCCGCAGCTCGTTTCCTGCTGCAGTTGCTCCCCGGTCCCGAACGCCTTCAGGCGCATGGCGACGGTGGACGTTCCGCTAGAGGCTCGTCAACGACAGACGGCGACGGGTCTGCGTGACCGTCGCCGAGCAGTCGCCAGCTTGGTCCGGAAGCCAGATCGAGACGGCCATGCCGCCACCCACACGACGGGCGATGCGCAGGCGGCCACGGTGCAGCTCGACTATCTCTCGGCAAAGGGTAAGGCCGACGCCGCTTCCTTGGGCCTTGGTCGTGAAAAAGGGAAGCAGCGCGCTCTGCATGACCTCGTCTGGCATGCCGGTACCGCGGTCCAGAACCGTGAACCGAATCCCGCCCTCAGACGGGCTTTCGACCAACAACTCAGTCTCGGCGATCGGACCGCCGGCTTCGCGGGCGTTCTTGATGATGTTGATGAGCACCTGCTGAATTTGACCACGGTCGAACAGCCCTGCCTGTTCAGACAGCCGACGGATCGTCAAGTCCGGCCAGAGCGTTTGGAATCCCTCTAGAAACGGACCCGGAGCGACGACATCCAGATGCGGCTCGGGGATCCCGGCCATTCTCGCCATGCCTTCGAGGAAGCCCCCGAGGTGGGTGGTCCGCTCTTCGATCCCCTGAAATATCGGCTCGAGACGACTCCACCGCTCGGGTTGGTTCAATATGACGCGCGCAGATCGGACCAGCGACGAGATCGGTGTCAGAGAGTTCCTGATCTCGTGATCCATGATGCGGATGACTCTCTTGAGGGTGGCCAGTTCTTGACGCCCGATCTCTTGCGTGATCTCCTTCACCGCGATCAGGGTCTCGCCGTTCTCTAGATACCGCTTCGCGAGATGAAAAGTCTCGGCGGCGCCCTCGACGTCGAGAGTGAACAATTCGTCGCCCTCCGAGAAGAGGGCGCGGCGAAGCGTTTCGGGCGCACGCTCGACCATGGATAGGAAGTTCCTGCCCTCGACTCGCGCTGCATCGAAGAACAGTTCACGCGCCGCCGCGTTCGTGAAGGTGATTGTCCCTGATTCCGCGAATACGAGTAGCGCCGTCGGCGCTGTCTCTACGACGGACCGCAGGTGCTTGTCGTTCTGAGCGGCCGCGATCCGCTCATCCTCACGCTGGCGCGCGAGTTCTATCGCATCCGTTTCAGCCTTCCGCAGTCGACGGCGCGTATGCGCGGCGTAAATGCCCATCGCGATCGTAGCGGTCCCGAAGACAAAAGCAGTGAAGAGACACATTTCGAAGCCGGCAATGGACGATACCGCAAGTCATGTTCATTGGGCATCCGACCGACGTCGCAGCGTGGCCCCCGTGATAGTCTTCGGACTTGCAGACGACCTCCTCGATCAGCCGAGCTCCGGCCAACAGCGCGGAGGCGACCGACGATCTCCAGGATCGCATCGCGCGTTTCGCGCGTTTCGCGTTGACCCTGTCTGCGACGATCTTCGTGGTTGCACGGGTGGTCGATTTCAGCAAAGCGGGCGGCCTGTCAATCAACGATTTCGTCGCGCCCAATCGGATCGCGTATGAGTTCGCTCTCCTCGTTCTCTTTCTTGCCTGGCGACGATGCCGCGGTGGCACCCCGATGACCAAGGTCGCCCTCGAAAGACTCGATGCGGCGCTGACGATCGTGATTTCCACTTGTTGGGGCATGCTCGGCTGGGGCCCGGGGGCCAACTATCCCGTTTCATTGGCTATGCCACTTACGCACACTCTGATTGGGCGCTCGGTCATAGTGCCGAGTACGTTTCGGCGGACGCTTTGGATCAGTGTCGTGTCAGCGGTGCCCACGGTCTTCATCATCGCGACCCACGGAACGTTCGTGCCTGGCGCGGTTTTCGACCGTGCGCGTGTTGTTCTTGCGGTCTCTTGGTGTGGCGTGGCCGTGGCGGTCGCCGTATTGAGTTCGAGAACCCTCTACGGGCTGCGCAAGCAAATCATCGACGCGGGCAAGCTCGGGCAGTACACGCTCCAGGAAAAGATCGGCGAGGGCGGTATGGGGGTCGTGTACCGCGCCACGCATGCGATGCTTCGCCGCCCGGCTGCGATCAAGCTCCTTTTGAGGGAGCACGCCGGCGAAAGTGACGTGGCACGCTTCGAACGCGAGGTGCAGCTCACGAGCCGCCTGGCTCACCCCAACACCATTTCCATTTTCGACTACGGTCGCACCTCCGAGGGCGCCTTTTACTACGTGATGGAATACCTCGATGGGATGGACCTCGAACGCCTGGTCGAGATGGACGGTCCGGTCGCCCCCCCGCGCGCCATTCACATCCTCGCGCAGGTCAGCGGCGCCCTGGCCGAGGCCCACGCGCTCGGGTTGATCCACCGCGACATCAAGCCTGCCAATATCGTCCTAACTGAACGGGCCGATGAGCCCGACGTGGTCAAGGTGGTTGACTTCGGGTTGGTGAGGACGCTCGAAAGAAACCAGGGTGATTCCGGTGTCAACACGGCGATCGTCGGGACACCCCTGTACCTGGCACCCGAGGCGATCACCTCGCCGGAAACTGTGGACGGGCGCACGGATCTCTACGCTCTGGGCGCCGTCGCATACTTTTTGCTCACAGGGAAGCACGTGTTCGAGGCGACGACCGCAGTTGAGATGTGCAGCAGGCACATGTTGGAGGCCCCGGTCTCCCCGTCGAAACGCCTGGGCAAGCCCCTGTCCGCCGACCTCGAGGCGCTCGTTCTGGCGTGTCTCGCAAAAAAGCCCGGCGGCCGACCTGCCTCGGCTGCGACCCTCCGAGCGGCGCTTCTTGGATGCGGGGACGCCGAGCGCTATGACGTGAAGGCCTCACGTGCATGGTGGCACGACCGAGGCGCCGCGTTCCGGGCGGGTCGCAAATCGTCCGGCCGGATCGGCTCAAGCACGCCAACTATGGCGATCGATCTACGCGGTCGTACCGACGCAGTTCCGGACGTGCGTCCCAACCAACCGTAGCAAGCCGAGCAGCCGATCGCCCCGGCCGCGCTCTCCTTTCGCCCACATGAGGCTATGAGTGTCCGCTCCAGTGTCCGTGGCCGAACAGGCTGTCCGCGGACGCGGACACCCACGTTTCGCCCGGGCCGCCTCCGTGGCGGGCTTCGTCGCCATTGATTGTGGCATGCCGGCTGCTCTGTCCTCGGACGTCCCGCCATCGGAGGAAGAGCATCATGCGTTCAATAGGTCGAGTCGCTGTCTACGTGTTGGCATTTCTGACGCTTCCCCTGGGAGTTGGGGTCGTGTGCCTTCGGCGCGCAATCGATGCCTATATGGCGCCGTCGCCCCCGTCCCGAGTCGGTGCCGACCACATCCCCGAGCCACCAGTGATTGACCAGAGAAAACCGACTGTCGCAGTGGTGCTTGGCAAGGACATCACCGAGGTGGCCGATGCGCTCGCTCCTTACGCTGTGTTCCAGAGATCGGGAGTGTTCAACGTCGTAATGGTGGCCGAGCAGCGGCGTCCGGTAGCCCTGACCGGCGGTCTCGACCTCCTGCCCCACTACAGTTTTGCCGAGCTCGACGCTCAGAGCGGCGCAGGACCCGCGCTCATCGTCGTCCCCAACATCCCGAACGTCAGGGAGAATGAAACCCTGCGTCTTTGGGTGCAACGCCATGGGCATCAAGGCAGTCTGGTGATGAGCGTGTGCGCGGGCGCGGCGATGCTCGCCGCCACCGGGCTCATCGACGGGCAGCCGGCGACGACTCATTGGGGCGACATCGCACGGATCGAGAGCCAGTATCCCGCGGTGACCTGGTTGCGTGGAGAGCGGTACATCGACAACGGAAAGGTCATCAGCACCGCTGGAATCCTCTCCGGCGTCGACGGATCGCTGCACATGATTGACCGGCTCCGCGGGCGAGCGCTGGCGCTCGATGTCGCGCGCCAGATGCACTACACAGACGTGCGCTTTCTCGACAATCCGTCGATCGAACAGTTCAGGGTCGGTCCTGCCGATGCCATCATCCTTCTAAACGCCGCCTTTCTCTGGGATCGTCCGACCCTGGGCGTCGCTCTGTACGACGGCATGGACGAGGTGGCACTTGCGGCGGTGTACGACACCTACGGAATCGTCGACCGTCTGCTGAGCCTCGCGCCGGAGGGCACGGTTATCACCACCCGGCGCGGGCTGAACCTCGTCGCCCGTCGAGCACCCGGCGACTGGTCCACTTCCCTCGAGATCTTGGTTCCCGGACGGAAGGCGTCCCCGACAATCGCCTGGCTTGCCCCGTTCGATGTCACTTACACACTCGCCACGGAAGATCGTTTTCCGTTCGGACCTGCGATCGAAGACATCGCCCGCCGGCACAATCTACCCACGGCCCAGTTCGCCGCCAAGCGACTCGAGTTCCGAATGTCTGGGGTGAGCGGAGATGGTCGGGGTTGGTGGAGCATGGCGGTGGTATATCGCCCGCTGGCGCTTGGCATCCTCGGGGTCGCCTTTGTGTGGGGGCTCAAGAGGTTCCTCCGGTACAGACGCCGCAATTCCTCACGGTCCGGCATGAACCCTCTCCACAGAGAATTGCTCGAACGGGAGATAGCCCGAGCCAAGCAGCTGATGGCCTCGGGACACCACGACGATGCATTCCCTCATCTGGAACGCGCTCACGTCCTCGGCCAAGCCCATGTTCGGTGGCATGTCCTGTGCCACTGGCTGATGCTCAAGGTTGCGATTCGGCGCGGTGAACCCTCGGCAGCAATCGGGCAGGTTACCCGCATCGTGCTCGGCGCCCTGGGCTCCGCAGTTGGCAAGGTTCCGACAGGCAACACGGGCGGAAGCAATGTGAGTATGTTCAAGCAAATGTCCATCGATTCCGATCTCTCACGCGCAATGGAAGGTGCATCATGACCCACGCGCTTCACTCGGCCAGGCCGACCTTCCAGCCGATCATGTGGGGCCTGCTGGTCGGAGCCCTCCAAGCCGCCTCGCCGGTCGCCCTCCGGTGGCTCGAGCCCGCAACCCTCCACGCGCTATATATCGCGTTCATCGCCGCCGTCTACATCGGCTTCGCGGTGGCCGACGGCAGAACAAAAGTCATCGCCGTCGAGAGCACGATCGCCGCCGCATTCGTTGTCCTCGCTGGTTTTGGCGTCACCGGATCAGCCTGGCTGCTGGTGGTTGGCTACGCAGCCCATGGTGTCAAGGACCTCTGGCAACACCGAACCCAGTACGTCGCAGGCACCCGCTGGTGGCCTCCGTTCTGCGCCACCGTCGACTTCCTCGTGGCGGCGATCCTCGCCGTGGAGATCGCCTACGGAATGTCCTTCCACTGACCAGACCTAGCGACACCGAGGCTGTGACCCGGATCGATCACGGACCAAAAGACTGTCCGGGCGGTGTCCGGGTGAAAGGCGTGTCCGCCGGACACGGACACCCTCTCTTCTTGCAGGCCGCCGGACTCGTTGACTACGCCGTGGCTGCCCTGGCACGCCGGCTGCTGTGTCCCCTGTCGTGGGACGCGANNCAGCGTCATCGAATCTCTCGGACAAAGCCAAATCGCAGACACCCGCCGAATCGGACGACGCTTTCACCACCGATGTCGCTGGCCTCGTCGATGTGGCGAGCCCACGCTTGATAGAACTCCATCACGGCGACGTGTTTGATCTTCAAATATCGCCGGTGCGCAAACGAATCGAGCAAGGCGAGTTGAGAATGCTCGCCTACAACGGGTCCATCCCCGGTCCGACACTTCAGGTTGACCAAGGCTCGGAGATCGCTGTGCGAGCGACAAACAGTGGTGACGTCGCAACCACCGTCCACTGGCATGGCCTCAGACTACAGAACCGTTCCGACGGAGTTCCCGGGGAGACGCAAGGCCCAATTGAGATCGGGATGGAGTACACCTGCCGCGTGGAATTCCCCGACCCCGGCGTCTATTGGTACCACCCGCACATGCGGGAGGACTTCGCCCAGGAGATGGGTCTCTATGGGCCGATCATTGTAAAACCATCCGATCCTTCCTATTGGCCCCCGGTCGACCGAGAGCTCACCGTGACGCTGGACGATCTTCTAGTTGAAGACGGACACGTCGCGCCTTTTTTCAAGTCGGGTCCGAACTACACTGCGATGGGCCGCTTCGGAAACGTGTTTTTGACCAACGGCGAAACGCAGTTCTCGGGTAAAGCCGCGGTGGGGGAAGTCGTCCGGCTCTACCTTGTAAACACGGCAAATACCAGGATCTTCAACTTTGCCGTACGAGGTGCGCGAATGAAATTGGTGGGCGGTGACAGCGGTCGTTACGAGCGCGAGACCTTCGTTGATGACGTTCTGCTCGCCCCTTCGGAGCGAGCGGTCGTTGATGTATTGTTCGCCACACCAGGAGAAGCACGACTCGAGCACCGCACTCCGGATCACGTCTACGACTTGGGGCGGTTCTCCGTCGACCCAACACGCACAGAAGGCGCCAGCCGGACGTTCGACTCGCTCCGTGCAGATCCAGAGTTTGCCTCTGTCCGCGCAGCAATAGAGCGGCATATTGACCGGGAGCCCGACAAGAGCATTTCGTTCGTGGCCTCCATGCCGCTCCTGTATGCCCAAGAGCGCCGGACAACGACGACCTACGTCTGCCCTATGCACCCCGAAGTGACCGGGTCGGAAGCGTCAGAGTGCGCAAAGTGTGGGATGACGCTCGTACCTCTCGCGACGGAGCCTTCCAGCTCAGCCTCCTATACATGCCCGATGCATGCCGGGGTAACGGCGTCGCAGCCGGGCAAGTGCCCGAAATGCGGAATGAAGCTGGTAGTCGTCCAGCAAGCGGTTGCCGCACAGACATCATACGTCTGCCCAATGCATCCGGAAGTTACCGCGACTCACGCAGCAAAATGCCCGAAGTGCGGCATGAAACTGGTACCCAACACCGCGACCTCGGCGTCTCACGTGGAATCCCATGCTGACCTCGATCACGCCGAACACCAAGACGGCCTTGAGTGGGAAGACCTGATGCCAGACGTCAACCGGTCGTCCGGTTTGGGCAACATGATCTGGAAGCTCATTGACCGGGAAAGCGGGGCGGAGAATCACTCAATCGGGTGGGCTTTCAACGTGGGCGATCAGGTGAAGATCCGGCTTGTCAATGAAATGGAGTCCGATCACCCGATGCATCACCCCTTCCATATTCATGGGGCTGGACGTTTTCTGATCTTGTCGAGGGATGGAACGCCCGAGTCGAATTTCGTGTGGAAGGATACCGTGCTCGTGCGCGCGGGCGAGACTGTCGACATTCTGCTCGACGTCACCAATCCGGGCCTCTGGATGGCACACTGTCACATCGCGGAGCACACGGAGAGCGGGATGATGTTTAGCTTCAATGTTTCGCCGAATCCCGCTCGCGAATCAACATTGGGAGGCTGAACCTGCAAGTCCCTCCGATAAGAGGGCGCGGCGAAGCGTTCGATGTTGCCTTCACTGGGGCAAACCCAAAGCGTCGTCGCGACCNNCCCGCGCGGAGCCGTGCGCCGCGGTTTCGCCACCAAGCAAATGCGGCGGCCTTATCGTAGCGAGCGGCGGCCTCGCAGGCGTGCAGGGACGCCAACAGGGTCGCGGCAGAGTCTGGACGGGCACGGGGATCCTTGGCCAGACACTTCAGGACGATTGCTTCGAGGTCGGATGGCAGCGCCTTGCCCAGGTGGATCGACGGAGGCCGGGGCTCCTCCAACATGTGTCTGCTCAGGACTTCGACCACAGTATTTCCCTCAAAGACGTTTCTTCCCGCCAGCAAGAAATAGGCGACCGCTCCGAGCGCGTAGATGTCGGCACGGCCATCCACGGATTCCGGCGTCGAGATGGATTCAGGCGACAGGTACATGGGCGTGCCCGTGATGGCGTCAGTACGAGATTCGGCGGCACCAACCCCCACGGTTCTCACCAAGCCGAAGTCGACGACCTTCACGACGTCGGGTTCGTCGACGCGTGCGGTGAGCACGATGTTGGCTGGTTTGATATCGCGGTGGATCAACCCGAGCGCGTGCGCTTCGCCGAGCGCCCCGCAGACCTGCGCCAGAATGTGAATCGTCCGGGCAGGTTCGAGGGGGCCGTTCTCCTTGACCAGGCGGTCCAGGTCCAATCCCTCCAGATATTCCATGACGTAGTAGAAGACTCCGTCGGCCGTCCGTCCGTAGTCGAAAATGGAAATGGTATTGGGGTGGACGAGCCGGCTCGTGAGTTGCACCTCGCGCTCGAAACGAACCTGATCCTTCTCGCTCGTGCGGTTCTTTGCCAGAAGTTTGATCGCGGCGGGGCGTCGCAACATGGCGTGTGTCGCTCGGTACACCGTTCCCATGGCGCCTTCACCAATTTTCTCCTCGAGCGTGTACTGCCCCAGCCTACCTATCTCGCGCAGCTGCGCGCGGAGGCCGTATAGCTGGCGCGAGTTCGCGGCCGCCGCGAGAACGGCTAACACGCACCACAAAATCCCGAAAGCCATGAAGATCCGACCATTCCGCGGCGACTGCTCGAAAGCTGCCGCAACTCGCTGGACCGCGAAATACAGAACGATGGGGATCGCGCCGACGATGCTGATCCAGAGAGTTCGGCGAAAGGAACTTGGGACGATGATTGAGCGCCCCACCAGGGTGTAGGTCATCGCCAGAACCACTGAAAACGTTGCCGTCAGGCTGGTCGACGCGGTCAGCCCGAGGACGGCGTACAGCACGCACGCCGAGATCGTCAGACAGCTATCGAACAGCTCGATGACTCTGACCCTCATCAGGCTGCCCCGGCAACGCAGCCACGCCGCAACAGCTGGCCCCAATGTCGCCAGGTGGAANNCCGCCGCCCATCACCGCGACAATGACGAGCACGGCCCGGGCGAGCCGCGCCACCCGGTCCTGAAGGTCACGCGTGGCGTCCACCGTGTTCGTCGCCACCGCGCTATAGGACAGGCCCATCTCCCAGTGGCTCATAACATGGCACCTTGTAGTCAAAAACACGGCGCCTTCTAGCCAACGCGACCTTCCGCGTCGATCGACGGATCGTGAGCGCGACGAACACGGATCTTCCACGCTTCCAAGTGCGATCGCGGCGACGTGTGCACGGACGCTCGTCCGGACAAGTGTCCGCGGACGACGACCGCGGGCGCGAACACCAGACCTTCCGGGCGGTTGCGTCGGCATGGATATTGAACAAGGTCGCGGCATGCTGAACCAGACGCCGTGACCACTCCTCTCCTCAATCCAACAGCGAGGCGTGCCGCTCGATCACTCCCTCGAGACAAACCCAACACCGTCGAGAGCCACCTCGACGCAACGCAAGAGGAAACCATGAATACTGCCAAAGAGATCAAACCAACCCTCCGCTTTGCCCCGACCGTTGCCATACGCCACACGATGCGCGCGATCGTGCATCGGCAATATGGCTCGCCTGCAGTGCTAGCGCTGGGCGAGGTTGAACGTCCCGTCCCCGGGGATGACGGCGTGCTGGTGCGGGTGTATGCAGCGAGCGCAAGCATCGGGGACCACCACATCGTCACCGGCAAGCCGTATCTGATCCGGCTCAGCCCCTACGGCGGCCTACCTCGTCCCAGGAACCCAGTGCTCGGCGCGACCATGGCCGGTCGGGTGGAGGCCGTTGGCGCGAAGGTCACGACGTTTCGACCAGGGGATGAGGTTTACGGACAGGCGCAAAGCGGTGCGTTCGCCGAGTATCTGGCCGCCCCCGCCAACATGCTCGCGCTGAAGCCGACCAACCTGTCGTTCGAGGAAGCCGCGGCCGTGCCGTGGGCGACCGCCGCGCTTCAGGGGCTCCGCGCCGGCGGCTTGAAGGCGGGACAGAAGATCCTGATCAACGGGGCGTCCGGCGGGGTGGGCACGTGGGCGGTGCAAATCGCGAAGGCTCTCGGCGCCGAGGTGACCGCGGTCTGCAGCACGCGCAACGTCGAGATGGTGCGCGCGCTCGGCGCNNGTGCTGGCACCCGGAGGCACCTACGTCCCATGCTCGGGAGGTGGAGGTGATTGGGTGGGGCCGTTCTTCCGGATCGTGGCGGGTCTTGTTTCGTTTCTGTTCACGAACCGGAAGTTCAAGCTGTTCGTCAACACCCCCAACCGCGACGATCTCATATTTCTGAAGCAGCTCGTCGAAGCCGGGAAGGCGAAGCCCGTGATCGAGCGTCGCTATGGGCTGAGCGAGGTCGCCGAAGCGCTAACCCACGTTGGCGAGGGACACGCCCAGGGGCAGACCGTCATCCGAATCGCAAGCTAGAAGACTCCCATGAACATCGGCATCGCCATCGGCGTGGGTACGGAGTGGCGATCGAAGCGGCGAAGATCGTCCTGATGAAATCCGATCCGCTTGACGTCCTCAACGCCATCGTTCGCGTGAAGGTAGCCGAGTGCGGCGCGCGCCGTAGTCGAGCGTGCCGCTATGCGTGGCGGCTCGGTGGCGAAACGTCGCGGCAGGCCGCGGATGACGCCGCGGCCGATCAGGGCTTCGAGGGTCTGATCGCCGTGATCCGACGAAAGCTGCACCAGCGAGAGGCCGAGGACCCCCACTGGGTGCTCTCGTCGGTGTCGACTACGTCGCCGATATGCAGCACGAAGNNTTGTCGAGCAGCCAGCGGGTCTGAGCCGCGAAGATTTCGGGCCAGCTCGACGCGTAGAACTGGGTGTCGGGGAGGACGACAATCGTGTAGTCCGGCTCTGCGGGCCCGTCGGGCGACGGCACGTCCCCTGTCGAGCCATCACGCCCCCCTGACGCCGACCAGTTGTCGCCGCAAGCGGAGGCCCCCATGGCGGCCAAGGTGGCCAGGACGAGGACGCGCCGGGCGAGCTGCTTCGGCCCGGCGACGAGGTGATGGGGGAGCCCTGANNGGACTTCGACGCACGCGCCGAGTACGCCTTTCGTCGCCGCTAGCTCCCGGCGATCGCTGTTCGCTGTTCGCGGCTGATCCCGACTGGCGCCGGGGGACAGTCCTTTGGCAGCTACGGCCATCGTGGAGCCGCGACGACCTCGATAGTTTGCTTCGTGAAGGGACGGCACTTCGTCGCTCCCAGTGACCCACATCGAAAGGAACCGAAAATGAACTCTCTCCTCCGCTTCGCTCCCATCTTCGCTCTGGCCGGAACCCTCGCCTCGACGGGCTGCGGCGATGCGGAAGCGCCCGGCCGCGTGCCGAACGCCGATCCGATCGTCGAGTCCCACATCCAGCTGATGCTCACGCGNNGCCGGGATCGAGGAGCTGGTCGCCACGTTCCCCGACTACAACCTGCAGCTCGTAGAGGCCTTCGGAGAGGGAAACCGCCTGATGGCGCGCATCACGGCCAAGGGCACGATGCTCGGGTCGATTGACATCCATGGCACCCAGGTCCCGCCCACCGGCAAGGCCTTCCAGCAGGACTGGGTCGCCGTCGTCACCTTCGACAAGGACAAGATCTCCGCCATCGACGAGTTCCACGACAACTACGGTCTCTTGGTCCAGCTCGGCCTGAGCGAATAGCTCTGGATTCCAACTTCGATCGAAAGGCTCCTGCCATGCCAACCGTGAATGCCGCCGAAACCGTCACAGCAGAAACAAGCCAGCTACAGCAGGTCCTATCGCTGCGCCGATTCGGCGACACGAAGGGCTTCGAGCTCCTGGACCGCGCCATGCCAACGGCCGGGCCAGGTGAAGTTCGAATCCGAGTGCTCGCAGCCAGCGTGCAGTTCACCGACTTGGTCATGCGCCAGGGGAAGTATCCCGACCTCAAGCAAAAGCCGCCGGTGGTCCTCGGCTATGACGTCGTCGGCGAAATCGACCAGCTCGGACCAGGGGTGACCGCCTTCGAGCTGGGCGATCGTGTTGCCGACCTGACCGTGACTGGCTCGTACGCGCGCTACCGAACTTTGCGCGCAGACCGGCTGGTTAGCCTGCCCAAGGGAGTGGAAGCGGCGCAAGCCGCGACCCTGGTGTTGAGCTGGATGACCGCCTACCAACTCCTGCACCGACACGGGAAGGTCGAGAAGGGCCAACGCGTGCTGATCCATGGCGCGGCGGGCGCCGTCGGTCAGGCGCTGCTGACCTTGGGCGCGCTCGAGGGCCCGGAGATGTGGGGCACCGCGCCAGGCCCATCCCGAGTGGTACCGCGCCGACCTGGGCAAGCTGTTCCAGCTTATCTCCGAGCGCACAATCGACCCGCTGGTCGCGGAGCGCCTCGGTCTGGAAGACGTCTCCGAAGCCCATCGGAACCTCAGGCAGGCGGCGTCCGCGGGAAGATCGTCATCTGCCCATGAAGGCCCACGCGATGACGAATGACGACGATCTGCCTGGTCTGTTGCGCCAAGTTCTCCGTGAGCTCGAGACCTCGAGCGATCCGGAGAAGCTCGCGCTGCTCCACCGGCTCGAGGCCGGCACGCATACGCCCGAGGACGCCAGCGATGTGGCCGACCTGATCGAGTCCCTCGTCGCGCGGTCAGCCACGCGGAAGAACCAAAACTAGCGGATGGGCCACGCTGCTGGTTCGAACCACTCCTGGTGATGCAGCACGAGATCGCCGCGTGTGGTGGGGAGTTGGCGCAGGTCGTGTCCGGGCAGCAGGACGAGCTCTGGAACTGCGTTGACGAGAGCACGTACCTGGTTGCACACGTCGGCGGCGCGTGCCGGATCGGCGGCGATGCGCTCGACGTCGTCCGACCGCAACCACTCGCGGTGTACCACCGCGTCGCCCGCAAGCAGCGCCGGTCCGCCCGGGAGCGCCAGCAACGCCATGACATCTTCGGGCGTGTGTCCGCCGCCCTGGATCAAGAGGACGCTGCGGTCACCGAACAGGTCGAAAGCCCGGTCAAACGGTGGCAATGGCTCGCCACGGGCGAAGTCGATGTCTCGCCAGCACGGCTGGACGATCGTCTCGAACCGGTGGCTGCTGGCTCCCGCCCCGCCGACAAAGGTCGCCGTGACGAACGCCGGCGCGGCGCCGAGGTGATCGGCATGGAGGTGCGACACGATGACCCACCGGACGGCCGAGGGCTCGAGGCCGGCCTCTCGCATCTGCGCCTCGAGTGTGCGGTCAACGCGTCCGCGGCTCTTGAAGAGCCAGCGCATGGGAACACCGAGCGCCGCTTCGCCCTGCTGTGCAACTGTCTGGGAGAGTCCCAGATCGAAGACCACGAGCCCCTCACGCGGGTGCTCAATCACGAACGCCGATGCGGGCCGCCACGGAGGATTGGCTCCGACGAGCAGCGGTGACATCCGATTCGCGCCGGTGCTGAAGACGTGCAGGCGCAGACCTGTTTGCGCGGCGGGCAGCGCGTACGGGCCGGCCGCTGGTTTGGCGCCGACGACGGGGATGGGGCGATAGGGGATCCACCAGGCCAGGAAGACGCCGACGGCGAGAGCGACGAGCGCGCCCATCGGCGCGAGCCAAGCCTTCGCTCGCGAACGGCGCTTCGGTTCCTGGCTTCCCTCTCCGGCGTTTGTCATCGGGGCGCATTCATGAACAGATGACGCTGTCGAATGTTCGGTTCCGGCTCAGCGATAGCTCGACGCGACGAAGGCGTATTCCACGCGGGCGTCGAAGTCCTTCCATCGATCGCCGTTCCGGATCTTGGTCGGGACGCGACCCTCGAGGCGCATCAGCTTTCGCGTCGAGGTCTCGAAGGTGAACAGGACGGGATCAACCGCCAGCCGGATCAGGAAGCTCGACGG
>PMNO01000634.1 GCA_003161835.1 Myxococcales bacterium
GCCACGAGATCGTGATCGACCGCTGCGCCCCGATCGCGCGGCCGCGGCCGGCCGTGGTCGCCTACCCGAGCGGGGGCGCGATCGCGAGCGGGCTCCCGAACGGGAGCGTCCCCCGGCCCGAGCGGGGGCGAATCCGGTAAGCGCCAGCGGATCCACGACGACCGGTGTGGCCGAGAAGGAATTCTGGGAAGTCTGGAGCGAGGAGAAGGCAGCGGCGCAGGGGGCCGGGGCCGCAGGTGGTGTCGCGCCCGCCAGACTCACCCCGTCGCCGGGCGAATCCACGACAACCGAGCCCTCGGGCAACCGCGAGGCTCTCGGAGGCGCCGGGGCCCTCCCCGAGGGAATCGCCCGCTTGTACCTGAACGTGGGCCGCAAAGACGGGGCCGGGGATGCTGAAATCAAGAATCTCCTGCGCGCGCACGCCGCGGTTTCAGATGCGCCTGAAATCGACGTCATGAACACGCACACCTACCTGAACGTACCGAGCGCGGACGCGGATCGGATCTGCGCTTCGCTGACCGGCAAGCAGATGGGTGACCGCGATCTTGTTTGCGAGCGCGCACGTCCGCGTCGCTGAGGGCGGCTGCGCCGCCGAGAGGACCTTACTTGGTGGCGGCGAACATTGAATCAAGCGAACCTGGAGCCGCGTCCGATTTCGGGCGTCCCTTCGCCCTCGCGTTGCCACCGGAGGCCCGGGGGCCCCGGGCCTTCGCGTGGCGGCTCGCCCCGCCCTGGATGCCTCCACTGGCCCGGGCCTCGGAAGGCGCCGCTTTCTCCTCGGCGAGGCTGCTGGCAACCAAGGCGCCCAATTCGTCGTCGGCCGAAGATTTTGGCGCGGCCGATTTCTTGAAATTCCCGGCTTTCCTGGGGCTGCCAACGGGGTTGTCCGACGCGATGGGGAGACCGATCGCCGCCTCCTGTTTCGCGCGCACGCCTTCCTTGTTGGGATCCTTGACCTTGGGAGCCGGGACGGGCGGCGGATTCTTTGCCGCTTCATCGGCCAGCTTCTGGGCCGCGGCGATCTTCCGCATGTCGGAGGCCTTGCCGTGGTCGTCGCCCATCACTTTGTTCTCCCATTCCATCTGCTTGTCCATGGTCTTGTCGCCGCTGGTGGCGGCGGCCTTACCGCGGTGCTTGGGCTGGGCAAATGCGTTCGGCGACGCGGCCAAACCGACGGTGATGGCCATCACGTAGCCGAGAAACTTGGAACGCATTGTTCGACCTCCGGGTTCGGGGTGCGGGGGGGAAGGGAAGCGAAAAGGGGAGCCAGCGTGGGGAACGCAGCGCGTAGTCAATTATCCGCCGCTCAGCGCCATATGCAACAGATAGGTGACGCCGTCAGCGCAATACCGACAACCGCCGCAACGCGTCTGAACTGGCGCTCTCGCCCCCACGCCGACTGGCGGAGAGAGTTCCGCAGGCAGCTCCAATCTCCGCGCCACCCGAGTAGCGNNCGTGGTCGGGGGCCGGTACCGCCCGGTGGCATCGGTCACATCGATGAGGTTGATTTTCACCCGCATACCCGCCAGCAAGACGGCCAGTTGCCGGGCGTGAGTTGGGCTCGTGTTCACGCCGCCGATGGCCACGTAGGCTATGGTCGCGCGCTGCCCGGTGGCCTCGATGTAGGCGCGGATCTGGGGGATCAGCTCGGTGAGCGGCCAGCGGCTTTCAATCGGCATCAACATGGCCCGCTCGGCGCTGGTGGGCGCTCCGAGGGAGAAGATCAACCGGTAGGGCTGGCGGTCTTCGATGTACCGCCGGATGGCCGGAACCACGCCCGCCGTCGAGATCGAGATCGCCTTCGCACCGATGGCCGGGCCGGCCGGGTCCGAAAAAATGCGCGCCGCGCGCAGCACGTTCGCCGCGTTCAGCAGGGGCTCGCCCATGCCCATGAACACGACGCCGCGGATCGGGTGATCGGCCTCGTGGGCGATCGTTCGCAACTGGGCGACGATCTCCCAGGTTTCGAGGCTGCGAATGCCCCCCAATCGGCCGGTCGCGCAGAAGTCGCAAGCCAGGGCGCAGCCGGCTTGCGAGCTCAAACAAACGGAATACTTCGTCGTCGGAAGCGCGGTCAGCCCCGCGGGTGCGCTCCCTTCCGCGCGTGCGGCACGCAGCATGCGGGCGGCGGCCGGATCGGGCAGCGGAATACGAACCGCCTCGATTTCGTGTCCGTCCGATAGCTTGAATAGGTACTTCAAGAATCCGTCTTCCGCCCGACGACGCTCCAGCACATTCAGGTCGGGCCAGGTACTGGCGGCGTCGATCGCCCGGGCCGCGACGCGCGACAGGCCCCGAATGCCGGCTTGGGCCTGGTCCAACGACACGGCCCCATCGCGGTGGACTGCGGCGAACACGCGCCGCGCCACATCGGGGGTGACGCCGAAGGGGGCCAGCGCCGCGGCCATTTCTCGGCCGTCCAGGTTGCGCAGGTTCAGCCGATCGCGGGGCGGCTCGACAGGGGCATTCACGGCCCAGTGATAACCCGCGCGCCCTGCGCTGTCACGGCGTCTCCGAGCGGCTGGGGGGGCGAATCACTCGCCCCGCTGAAAAAATCGGAGGGCATTTCGCCCGAGCAGCTTGGTCAACCGTTCGGGGGACCACCCGCGTCGCCAAAGGATCTCCGTGAGGCGCGGCAAGTCCGCCGCGTCGCGCATCCCGCGCGGCAGGAACATGAATCCATCGAAGTCCGAACCGAGCGCGACCGCATCATCTCCCGCCACGGTCGCCACATGCTCGATGTGGTCCGCGATGCGGTCGATGGTGCAGAATGTTCCGCCCAGGTACGGAGCCACGAAAATGACGCCCACGATGCCCCCGGCGCGGCCGATGGCGCGCAGTTGATCGTCGTCCAGATTGCGCGGGTGGGGGTGTACCGCCGCGGCTCCCGAGTGCGAGGAGAAGACGGGCAAGGCAGACCTTTCGTGGAGGTCCCAGAAGGTGCGCTTTCCGGCATGGGCGACGTCCAGGAAGATCCGGCGCGCGTTGCAGGCGTCCACCAATGTCCGGCCCACGTCGGTGAGGCCGCGATCTTCCTTTGACCGACAGGAGCCGCCGGCGGCGCTGTCCCGTTCCCAAAGCGGTCCGATGAAGCGGACGCCCGCGGCCGCCAGGCGCTCCACGCCCGCCTCGACGTCGGAGTCGATGGCATAGCTGCCCTCGACGCCGAGCATCAGCGCGACGCGCCCCGAGGCACGTGCCGATTCAATCTCGGTGGTGGCGCGCGCCAGGACCAGATTGTCCGCATGGCGCCGCGCCAGCTCGCGTGCGTGATCGAGCTGACGCCAAAAACGGCGGCGTCCGGCATCGAACCGAAATCCCGAGAACAGCAGGCACCCGAGGGCATCGATTCCACCGCGTCGAATGCGGGGCAGGTCCAGGTCCAGGCGCAGCGGATTCCAAAACGTGGCCGTGCCGTTCTCCTTCGATATGTCGTGCGGAAAATGGGTGAGCTTGGTGAGGAGATCGTTGTGCAGATCGAACACGAACGCGTCGCGGTGAAAGGCCGCGACCTCCGGACTGACCTCGACGGGAAACCCGCGCACGGACACAGCCTACCCGATCGTTCGGAAACCCGACGCCTGGGCAGGGTCAAAATTGCCGCGCGGTCGCCTTAACCGCGCAGCAGTTTCCGGGCCAGCTCGAGTCGTTGTTGTAGCTGGCGCACGGTTGCTTCGCTGATGCGGCGAATGCGAACGCGCCGATTGAGCTCGGCGTTCGTGTCGGCGTGGGACTTGCCAGTCATGCGCGCCAGATCGGCGACGGCTTCGCTGTTTTGTTCGCGGAGCTGTCGGCGCCGTGCCAGGGCGCCCAGTGCCGGCGACGACGGGGGTGACGGATTCGGATCTGGGCCGGGCAAGGGGACGGCCGCCGTCACGAAGGAGTCTGGCGCCGCGCCGCCACGAGCCATCGGATCGTCACGAGACCGACCGGGGGCGGCCACCGACGCCGCAACGAAATCCGGGATCTCATCCCCGCCCTCCCCGCCCTCCGCGTCGAACAACCGAACGGCGTCCAGACGTCGCCCCTGCTCGTCCAGCGGCACCGCCGAGATCGCGGTGAACAGGGACAGCTGTCCATCCGCCGCCAGCTCCCGGTCGGGCTGGGCCTGCCGTTCGGGCCGATCGGGATCAAACGGACTTCGTTCGGTCTCATCGTCGCTCGGGCGCCGCAGACTGTGGCGCCGCTGCTCGGCGATGGTCGCCCCGAAGGCGCGTAACCGCATGTCGTCGGGGATGAACATGTACGCGCCTTGCCGTCCCGCGCCCTCGACCCAGCGGACCAGGCGACCGACCGCCTGACGAAAGAACAGATCCGTGATGGTGTTTGTGGCGTAAACCCCGACCCGCAACCGCGGAATATCCACGCCTTCGGACACCATGCGCACGGCCACGATCCACGGCGCGCTGCCACCGACAAAATTGCCGATGTCTTTCGACGCGGTCGCCTCATCCGATGTCGCGACCACCGGGACGACCCGCAGACGTTGGACCATGACCTGCGCGATCCCACGCGCGTGCTCCTGGTCCATCGCGATGACCAGGCCCGCCGCCCGCGGATCGCGCCGACGCAGGTGCGCGAGCTGGGCGTGGGCTTGTTCCAGGACCGCCGGTAGCCATTCTCCCTCGACGTTCAGCGCGGTCCGGAGCCGTTGATTCGACAGATCGCGGGTCAGCGGGTCGTCGAACGTCGCGGCGTAGTCCATGCCGCCGGGCGCGGTCCATTCCATGTGACCGTTGATGCGCGGAAAATAGACGGGACGGACCACGCCGCCCTCTTCCAGCGCGCGCCCATAGCCGTATTCGTAGTCAGCCGTGGCGAGATCCCCCTCGTACTTGACGAAGGGAATCGTGTTCTGGTCCGACCGAAACGGCGTACCCGACAGACACAGACGAAAGGCCGCGTGCTCGAAAGAGGTCCGCACGGCATCGCCCCAGGTTCGGCTCTCGCCGGCGTGGTGAATTTCGTCGAGCACGGCGAAGGCGCCGCGCACGAGCGGACGTAGCGCGCCAGGATTCGCCGCGATTTGTTGGTACGTCACCACAATCCCGTGCACATCCGTGGGCAACGCGCCGTAACCCGGAGACCAATCGGGGTCGAGGTGCAGACCGAACGCCTCGGCGGCATGTGCCCACTGCTGTTTCAGGTGCTGGGTGGGCACTACCACCACCACCCGGTGGGCCCGCCGCGCGATCAGGGCACGCTGCACCGCCGTGAGGGCGAAGGTGGTCTTGCCGGCTCCCGGGGTCGCGACCGCCAGAAAACTATTGCGGGAGCTCTGCTCGAAACGATCCAGGGCCTCGCGCTGCCAGGCGCGCAAGTGCACCGCCCCACCGCCGGTGCGCGCAAGTCCACCCCCAAACGGATCGGTGGTTCCTGTCCTGCCGGCGGTCGAGATCTCGGGCACTCCTGTCGCGCGTGGGGACGGTCTTGTAGCGGGTCAAGACCGCGTCGTCGAGCGGAAAAAAAGATGCTCCGGACGACTCAGGCCGGGCTGGGCCGGCGACGCGCCTTCATCCGCAGCGGAATCTGCGGGGGAAAGGGCGCAGTGGCCCCCTCGGGCTGGGCGCGGCTGCCCTCGAAACGCGGGTTTTGGGGATGGCGCTTGTAGACGAGAATCGTGCGCCCCAGGATCTGCACGATGCTCATACCGGGTTGCGACGCGATACGTTCGGCGGCGACGAACCGATCGATGGGACATTCCGCTTCCAGTTTCACCTTGCACAGTTCGTGATCAAACAGGATGTGGGCCAGTTGCCGTATCAGCCCGGCGGTGATCCCCTCTTTGCCGATGCGGACCAGGGGGCTGAGGCCGTGCCCGTGGGCGCGCAACCGCCGCCGCAACGGCGCCGACGGCATCAGAGCCTGTTTCTTCTTGCTGGTGGGCGGTTGGGTCGACGGAACGGGCGACATGGGTGGGCGCCCCTATAGCACGGAAACCAGGCACTGAAACCGCGGCCACGTCTCCGTGGGGCCGCCTCGTCGAGGTTACGGGGCGGCGAAAGGATTCTTCAACTCGCTGGGCGTGCGCCCGCCGCCGGGTTTGGCGGCTGCCGTCCCGGGGTTCGCGGGAAACAATGAATCGATTGCCTCGCGCGATGTGCGACGCGTGCGGCCCCCGTCCTTGGCCTTCTTCGTAGCAGCGGCACGATTCGCGATGGGGTCGGCGGGCGCGGGTGCGGTCTCGCTGCCTCCCAACTTGGCCGCGGCAGGAAAAGCCACGGTGGGGGGCGGCGATCCCCCCACCGCAGTCGTCGCCGGAGCCGCGGCGGTCGCGTTGTCCGACGCCGCCGGAATCGTCCGGGCCGCGGTGCCGGTCGGGGGGGCGCCCGATCCGGCCGCCGGTCCCCGCAAGGCGAGCACCACGATGGCGCCCACCACGACGGCCGCCACCCCGGCGGCGACCAACGCCACCTTGCTGGCGAGCGGCCGCGGGGGCGGGCCATCGGGGTCGCGGGAAAAGATCTCGGTCTGGGACTGGCGCGCTTCCGGATTGGCCTCGGCCAGCGGCGCGCTCACGCGCCCCACGACCTCTTTGGTTGCGTAGGGTGAGGATGGCGGCGGCGCGGGCATGCCAGCGTGGCGAGCGGCCTTGCCCGTCGGCAGGAAGAGGGCCCCGCTCCTGTCGGGGACGTGCCCGAGCGGCAGGAGCGCATCCGCGAATTCACCCATGGTTTGAAAGCGCCGGGTGGGATCCTTTTCCATGGCCCGGTTGATCACGGCTTCGACATGGGGCTCGACCGAGGGATTGCGCTGGCTCGGGGCCATCGGTGCCTCGACCATGTGCTTGGACAGGATGCCCATGAACGATTCGGCCTTGAAGGGGACCTCNNGCCTGCTCGGGTGACATGTACTCGGGCGTTCCAAAAATCATTCCCGTGCGGGTCAATCGGGGCGCGTCCTCATCGAGACCCAGCACCTTGGCGATACCAAAATCTAGAACCTTGACGAACTCTCGACCGTCATCGCGCGGCGACACGAAGACGTTCTCTGGCTTCATGTCGCGGTGGACGATGCCGCGTTCGTGCGCCGCCCGCAGAGCCTTCACGATCTGCAGCGCGATGGGCTGCGCCCGCTGCCATGGCAGCGGACCGGACGCCTTGAGCAATTGACCCAGATCCTGGCCGACCAGGTACTCCATCGCGATGAACACGTATCCTTCGGGTGATTGGCCGAAGTCGGTGATGTCGATGACGTTCTCGTGGCCGATGCGCGAGGCGCTCTTGGCCTCCTGCAGGAAGCGCTGGACCAGATCACCGCGGCGAGTGAGGTCTGGGAACAATACCTTCAGCGCGATCTTCTTCTCGATGACGACGTGCTCGGCGAGGTACACGACGCCCATCCCACCCTCGCCCAACTTCTTCAGGATCCTGTACCGCTCCGACAGCACGCGGTTCAGGAGCGGATCCTCGGAATCGGTTACTGAGGGTCCTCCCACCGTCATTGACCCCATAATTTAACACGCCAGACGGTTTTCACAGCAGGCGCCCGCCGCGGTTCGTGCGCGGTCGCGCCTCGGGTACCCTCATTCCAGAGCTTTGACCAGATCGTCGTACTCGTCGGACATGGCGAAAACCACCAGCGCTTCCGCCTCGGCACTTCTGGACAGCGCGGCCGGTGACACGTCGAGGGGATCGGTCGCGCCGGCGCCTCCTTCCGCATCCGCCAAGGACAGGACGACGCGCAGGCCAGCAGCCAGACTGCCCGCCGCCAGCAACCCCACCCGATTTGCGCCGTCGCGAATGCCGGACTGCAAGGCGCCCAGATCCAGATAGCCGGAGCTCTCCATGGCGAATGGCATGATCTCCTGACGCAACTTCCGGGGCATGAGCTTGGCAACGCGAGCGGCCCGTTCGCTCATGACGTCGGGCGGAACGTCGGGATGCGCGTAGTCAGGCAGGAACTGACGGATGACGCCACCCAGCCAGGCCCCCAGATCGACCCGATCACTCGCCAGCGGGCCGTCCAGATGAGTCGAAACCAGGCGCAGCGTCCGACCCGCCACGAACCGGACCGCGGGGCCGCCCAGCTTGGTCAAGGCCCCGTCGACGAAAATAGCGGGCGTCTTGCCCGGGTCGACCGCCAGCGTCGCTCCGCCCGAATGGTCGCGTGGTCCGGTCACGTAGAGGTCAAACGCCCCGACGGCCAGCTCCTCCCCGACTCGCTCGAAGATGTCGCGGGGCGATCGTCCCGCCGATACGCGATCCCCGCGAACGACTCCATATCGGGACGGATCGGCCTTGCCGTCCCAAAGAACCGGGCCGAGCAGGCGGAAGATGTGTCGGACCGATGGAGGGACGGTGGCCGCGAACGTCTGCTCGTCGATGGATGGCTTGGACAGCGCGGCCAATCGACGCCCGGCTGCCGGGGGGATCGCCCACGCGGGGAGATCCTGGGCGGTCGGAGAGTCATCGCCGCCCCGCCCCGCCCCGCGGTCGAACAACGCCAAGAGCTCCGCCGCGGCGGCCGCGGCTGCGGAGCGACCACGCCACCGCAAGACTGCGATCAGGGCCTCAATCGCGGTCTTGTCCGACGGATCGCTCAGCACGGTCGCGCGCAGGTCAAAAGCGGCACGGTCCAGGACGGCGCGCCGCCCGCCGATGTCACGAGTCTTTTCCAGGTGGCGCACGAGCTCGCCCAGGGCTTCGATGTCACGCGGCGCCTCATCGGCGGCCCGGCGAAAATGGAAGGCGGCGGTGCGGGGATCGCTGGCGCGCTCGGCCAATCGCCCCAAACGGACGTGGTAGGGCGATCGACGTTCAGGCAGCATTTCGATGCTGACGAGGCGCTCGGTCATCGCGATCGCGCTCTTCGTTTCCCCCAGGCCCAGATACAGGCGCGACAACTCGTCCAGCGCCTCGCGATTGTTGGCATCCAGCTGCAAGACGCGGGCGTAGGCGCTGACCGCGCGCTTGGGATCCGGCAAGCGCGCGGTGTAGATCCGGCCCAGGCGCATGAACAGATCACGCAGCCGATCCGGCGATCGCTCGACGAACGCGCGCCGGATCAGGAGGTCGGCCGCCGCGGCGTCATTGCCGTCCTCTTGTTCCAGATCGGCGAGGCGGGCCAGGGCGCGCGGATGTTGCGGTTCTTTCGCCAGGATCGCTTCCAGTTCGGTTTTGGCGCTGCCCCGATCGCCAAGCGGTCCCGCGAAAAGCTCCGCCCGATTCAGAAGTAACGCCGTCACCTCGAAGGGATTGGACGTGACGTTCAGGCGGGCCGCCAACAAGCGCGCGAGATCGCCGTGTCGCCCGGCCTCCTCGTAGAGATCGCGCAGTCGCGTGAAGGCATCGTGATCGTGGGGCGCGATTTCGAGCGCACGCTGCAGGAACCGGGCGGCCCGATCCACACGCTCCGTCGTGATCCGAGCGGCAGGAGTGGCCACGAGGTCGAGACCGGTCCGCAATCCCACCGGCGACGCCAGGATCGCGGCGGCGCGCAGCAGCGCCTGAACACGCAACGCGGGATCGCTCAGGGCCTCGGCTTCCGCGGCCGCTGCATCGGCGGCTTCGTCGACCCGCCCTGCGGCTACCAGGTGGCGTCGCCAGGCCAGCGCGGTCGCTGCCGAGGTGGGATCCTGCTCGATGGCGGCACGCAAACAGGCCTCCGCCACCGATTCCGCCCTGGCGTCGGGGACACCGCGCACGAGATGAGCGGCCTCCACGAGGAACAAAGCCGCCGACCTCTGGTCGGGCACTTGCGCGGCAACGTGCGCCAGGTGTTCCAATGCCGCGCCGGACTCGGCCGGATCGGCATCTGGAGGGTCCGCCGCGCGCAACCAGGGCGACGATTCTACCGCGGCGACCAACGCGCCGGAGTCCTGGGAGAGACGCACCGCCGCTCGGGCGCGCGCCCACAACTCATGCGCTCGCGCGCCCGCGCCTCGCCCCTCGTCGATCATGCCGGCCAGGGCCAGGCTGGCGGCCTCCGCGCCTTGGCCGTCGAGGGGAGCATCCACCAACCGCGTGACGACCTCGTCCCAACGTTCGGACCGCGCCGCGTCCGCGAGCGGACCAAGCCGGTCATCGCCGCTGGCGTCCGCGAACGCGATGGCCTCGATCGGCTCTTCCGCTGGGACATGAAGATCCGCACTCTCGCGAGTGATTCGAAGTCGGACCTGCGCGTCGGGAGCCGCCCATACGGCGCGTCGGATGATCGCCCGCGCGGCGGTTGCGACATCGGCGCCGCGCGTCGCCGCCTCCGGGAATGAATCGCGAGAATCCGCGCGCGCCTCCAGGGCCAACATCAGGGCGCGGGGCGCGTCGCTGGAAATCGCGGCGGCCACGGCGGCGGCCACAGTCCAGCGGTCGCCACCGGGACCTGCTCTCCCGGCTGCCAAACGATCGACCAACATCGCCGGATCCGGTCGTCCGGCCAGGGCCAGGGCGAGCGCCACCGGGTGAAGGGCGATCATATCCAACGCCGCCGATACGAGCGACGGTATGTCATCCCCATCCTTTGCGTCGGTGCGCCAAAATACCGGCTCCAGCAACAGCGCGGCGCGGCGGGCGCGATCCCCGTTCGAAGGATCCCGCGCCGGCGTGGTCGAGATTTCCTCGGCGACGTATTCGGCCCACAGGTCGCGATCGTGCAGTTGCCGCAACATTCTTTCCAGCGTCCGACGTTGTGCCGTCGCGGGTGCGCCCTTGGTCCTCCGGTTCGTCAAACGGGCGACACCCGCGGACAGATCTGCCCGCGCAGTCAGTTCGGCGGCGAGCTCGGCCAGGGGAGCAGCCAGGGGACTTTCGCGCCACGCCGGGCGGTCGAGACCCCGGTCGATGTGACCGGCGGCGTCGGCGAACCGTCCGCCCCGCGCGGAGAGCGCCGCCAACGACCAGAATACCGGCGAGATCGCATCGCGCGCCGCGATCTCGCGAAGAACAGATTCTGATGAATCGGCCGAATCCGTTCCCGTCGCGGTCGAACCTGATGCCGCCGGCGGAGCCAAGGCTTCCGCGAGGTCGAGCGACGCGGAGGTCCAGCGCGCCGGATCGATGCGGCGCCACAATCGCAGGGCGCGCAAACGCAAGGAGGCGTCATGGGGCGATCTCGACAGGTCCTCGACCGCAGCCGCCAGCACGGAGACGTGATCGTCGTCGGAAAAACCGGCCGCGGCATCCTCGGCGGCGCCGATGGCCCCCGCCGAGTCGTCGGAGGCGGAGGGTTCGCAAGCACGCAGGGCCCGCAGCACCGTGGTGATCGGCGTAGACCAGAACGGGGCCACCGCCAATGCCAGCCCTCGCAGCGACAAGGAGGCGACCGCGCGGGTAGACGCCCCCGTGGCGGTCGGGCCGGGCCACAGGTCCAGGCGATCGCGCGCCAGTCCGGCGGTCAGCGGCCCCAGTTGACCGTCGTCGGCCACGAAATTCCAGGCGCGCCTGCGATCCCCGATCCGGCAGGCCGCGGCAGCGCCCCATCGGGCCAGAGCCACCTTCAGCGGCGAGGGGGAGAAACGCGTCAGGAGGTCCTCCAGCGCTGGCACGACGGCGTCCGGCTCAAGGCGCGCCAGATCACGCAGCACGCCCAGGGATCCCAGGGCGCCCTGATCATCCAACCGCGCCGCCACGAATCGCTGTTCGGCGGCGGACTGGAAATCCTTGGCGGTCTCGTTCAGCCCCGCCGCGCACAACATAAAGGCGGCTCCCAGACCTCCTCCCACGCGGTGGGCAGCGGTCTCCAGAATCGCCGCCGCCACGGGAGGCTCGCGCCAGGCCAATTCCGCTTCGGCCAAGGTTCGTCCCAATCCCTCCGGCAACACCGTGATCGCGGCTGCGGCGGTTCCGTCGACGATCCCGCGTGATGCGCGCCAGAGGATCCACTCGGCGTGCAAGGCGCGGTAGTAGGGCTGATCCGGGTGAGCGGACAGAGCCAGGCGGGCCATGGACTCGGTCGCGCCTTCGTCGTCAAGGTGGCCGGCCCGTTCCGCCAGGATCAGTAGGGCGCGGCGCGCGGCGGGCGACGAGCCGTCGCTGGCCAATGCAGCCCCCACATGCGCCAGGGCCTCCTTGGCATGACCGAGCAGGTCGGCCACGCGGGCCGCGCCCAGATAGAGCGCCGCGTTTCGTCGCGTGTCGCCCGTCGTCGCGGTTTCGAACGCGCGTTCATCACCCAGAATACGCTCGAGGGTTTCCCAGTACGCGCGCGCGGGAGCCGCGGGTTTTCCGGCACCGCCTAAAGAAATCAAGGCGCGGATATCGCCGGTCCACGGGGCTGCCGCGAACTCGGGCAAAGTCCCGGTCGGAAACGTCGACGGCTCGTCCGGTGGGGGCTCCCGGTCGAAGATCCCAGGTGCGCTCTGATCCGTCGCCACCAACGCCGCGTAGGATCCCGACGCGGGCGCCAATCCTTCGTCGAAGGTTCCCGCCGAGATGATGTCGGGCAAATCCTCCAGGGTTGGGGCGTGCCCCGGCGAGATTGCCGTGGTGGGTGTCTCGGCAAAGGGATTCTCCTGCTCGGGGATCGCGCCCTCCGGCGGCCGGCTTTTCGACGCCGAGGCGATCGACGCGGGAGGAACGATGGGCGCACGTGAAACGATGGGGATGGCCGCATCCCATGCCGCCAAATCAGACTCCCAGTCGTCATCGGCGGCGGCAAACGGGGTCGCGGGCGCGTCGATCTTCGATCCGGGAACTGGCTCGTCTGTTCCCTTGCTCTTGATTGCGCGCTCGCTCGCCGCAACGCCAGCGCGCTGCCCATTCTCGCGAATGGAGCCTTCGTCGTCCTTGGGCTTGCCCCGGTCAGCCAACTTCAGAGTTCTCCTACTTCACCGGNNCCGGCTCGCGATCGCCGCCGACGTCAGGGCCACGTCGGATGCAGGGCCAAAATCCCCCGTCACGCGCGCGGCCGCCGCGACATCCCCCGAGACGAACAGGCCCAACCGATCCGCCGTCGCGAGAACTGATTCGCGAAACCCGGCCGGGCTGCTCGCTTCGAGCTCGAAACGTGGAGCCTGCGCCTCGAGCGCTTTTCGTTCCTTTCGGGCCATGGCCTTACCGAGGGCGCGGGCGGTATCCGTGATGTCCAGGAGCGCGGTGGATGCGAGCACGGCGGCCGAGGCTCCCGCGATCCGAGCCGCGGCGGAGAACAAGGTAGTCAGTTCGGAGGCAGACAGCCTGTCGATCACCACGGCGCGCTCTCGCATCAGGGCCAACGCCCGGCCAACGCGAAACCGCACCGTCGCGTTGCCGGTCAGCGCTCCGGGCCCGAGCCACAGCCCGGGGGTGCCTCCGTCAAGAGGGATAACCGATTCGTCTCCGGGCTCGACCGCGCCCTTCCTGGGCATCCAGAGTTCCAGGCCGGGCAACCCGACGGCTGCCGTCGCAGCCTCCACCCAGGCAAGGCGTGGCTCCGTACCCGGGGCCACCCGTTCGCGCTGATTGGGCCGGGGCTGGTTGCGCGCGGGGAAAAGCGCGGCGACCGCGGGTGCGATGGTGGGCCAAATCTCGGCCGCGAGTCGCCCGGTCCCGGGCGCGCGCAGCCGGAGCCAGAAGTCCTCGGACAACGCCCCCCGGAGCTGGGGACGCGGGGCGGAGGATCGCTCGACGTCTTCACCCAGCAAGGCCAGCAGTTGTCCGACCAGTCGGGCTCCGTGAGCCACATCGACCGGCATCGCGGTGGGTGCGGCGGCGGTGGCGGTCGTGGCGGCGCCGCCGTNNAGCCGCCGTCGCGAAGGCCGTGGCCGCCGCCGTGACGTCCCGGCCGTGGTCGCGCGAAAGACAACCTATCCGAACCCAGATACTGGATTTCGCAATCGGATCCGAGAGCACTGCGTCCCAGCTGCGCAGGGTTGCCAAGGCCCCCAACCAGTCTCCCGTGCGCAAGAGCAGGTCGGTCAAGCGCTGCCAGGGAGCCACATCCAGGGGTCGCGCGGCCGCGGCCCGGCGCAGGACCTCCAAGGCGCGGGCCGGCTCATGTGCCGCCTCGTGCGCGTCCGCGAGCTCCAGTCGGAGGGCGGCCGCCTCAGGCTCTTCCCCCCAGCGCGCCAGCAGGCGATCGAGGAATCGAACGGCCTGGGCGAAGTACTCCATCTTCATGGCCAGGGTCGCCAATTGGCGCAAGGCCACGCGATGGTCGGGATCGATCTTCAAGATTCGCTTGAAGTCTTCGATGGCGGCCTTGCGATTGTCCAGGTGGTCCAGTCGATGNNAGATGGCGCAGGCGCTCGTACAACCAATCCGAGCCGGACTCGCGCGCGAAAGCATGCCAATACGCGATCCCTGCCTCCGCCGGCCTCCCAAGGTCTTCCCAGATCTGGCCCGCCATCGCGAACTCAGCGGCTGCGCGCGCAGGCACCCGCAACACCGCGCCCAGGCGCACGCCCGCGCGCGCGGCGCCCACACGATCGCCGGTGGCCAGCGCCACGCGCTTGATCCCATCCAACGCTTCGATCCCCTCGGGATCGCGAACCACGGCACGGGCGAATCCGTCCAGGGCCGCTAGTCCGTCGCCGCGTGCCTCGGCGTCCAGACCTCGCTCCAGGTCCAGGGCATAGGCCAGGTGACCTCCTGTGCGCTCGGCACGCGCGAGGCGCGCCGCGATTCGTTCGGGACGGCCCACCACGGGTAAGTCCGACAGACCCACCCCGATGGGTGCCGCGCCGGCCGACAGAGCCGCCACCTGATCGTGAACCGCGCCCGCCAGGGCCGTGCCGCCCAGCCGAGCGCGCGCAGCCGCTCGTGCCAGCAACCCGTTCCTGTCGTTCACCGACTCCGGGGTTCCGGCGTCGGGCAGAGCGCGCGCGACGGCCAACAGTCCCGCCGCCGCGCCCAGGGCATCGCTTCCACGCACGCCGGCCGCCCAACGCAACACGACCGCCACCGGACCGTCGCCGTCGCCGTGGCCGTCGTCCAATCTGCGGTCGGCGCCGGGTGTGACGGGCCCCGTGCCTTCGAATAGCTCCAAAAAGCCGACCTCCTGCGCCAGCTGGGACGCCGTCGCATCGTCCGCTCCCGCGGCCAGCAGTCGCGTAGCCTCCAGGATCGCGGCGCCGTCGCCCAACGCGGAGGCGACCCGCAGCAGCCCCAGAGCCGATTCAGTCGCTGGCTCCCGCCGCTGGGCGTCGCGGAACGCGATGGCGGCGGCGGGAAGATCCCCCGCGGCTTCCAAGGCTTCCGCGAGATCTCCCGGGCGTTCCAGGAGGCCAGACTCCGCACCCCGCGGAGCGGACCGCAGCAGGGACAGCCGCTGCTGGGGATCGCCCAACCGGCGCGCGATTTCCCAGCTCCAGGCCACCGCCAGGTGATCACCCGCCGCGCGCAAGGGACCAAGCGCTTCCAGGGCCTCGGCGGCCCGCTCGGCACAGAGTTCGTGCCATGCGACACGGAAACGCAGGGCCCGCAAACGAGCCGCCTTTTCGTGCTGGGGCTTGCCGCCGGCAATGAGACGCGCGCACTCGTCGCGCACGATGGCGGCGCGCACGGCGGCGGCGCTCTGGGGGTCCGCCCCCGGGGCGAGACGCTCCAGGGCGGATGCGGCGATGCCGGACTGATCCGAGACCAAGGCCTGTCGCAACAGACCGTCGGCGAGAACCGGATTGTCCGCGACGGCCGCGAGGCGAGCGGCTTCCACGAGCAAGGCCGACTTCAGCTCAGGCTCCCCCGCCCGTTCGGCCAGCTCGCACAGAATCCCAGCCCTGATCTCCGGCCTGGATGGATCACCGTGGGCCGCCGCGGCCAATTCCAAATCGTGGCGGCGCGCCCACGCGCGTACGTCGCCCCCGGTCGCGGCCATCAGCTCGTCCTGATAACGTCGCGCGGCGGTCGGATCATCCAGGCGATCGCGACACACGGCCACCAAGTCCTCGAGGACTTGGGACGCGAGTTCCGCCCCATCGTCGGGGCGTTTGGGCGATGCGGCGGCATGCGGATCCGGGGTCATGAAGTCCGCGGCCGCGGAGGCCGCGCTTCTGATCTGTTTGAGCCTGTGCTCCAGCAACTCCCGCAACGCGGCCGAGCGCCCGGCTGTTGTCCACAGGGGCCGCTCGACGGCATCGAGCGCGGGCGCGTATCCAGGCGCGATGTCGATCGCGCGGCGGTACAGACGGGTCGCCTCGGGGGCGACGTCATCGGCATCCCCGACGCCGTCAGCGCCCCGGACGCGCGCGCGCAGCGTCCCGGCGACGACCAATGCATGAGCGGCCGCTTCCGGATCTGGCGCCGCCCCGTCACCCGCGCCGCGCGAGATCTGCTCGCCCGCGCGTTCAAAGGCATCGGCGAGCCCCGACATGTCCCCCGTCGCTGCGCGCAGCAAGACCTCCAGAGCGAACACGTCGGGCCGATCTCGTGGCAACTCGGGATGTCTCTCGAACAGCGCGAGCCCGTCGGTCCACTGACCGTTGCGGGCCAGCGCGGTCAAGTACCGGAGACCCAGCTCGCTCTCGGCATCGGTCTGAAAGGGTCTGTCTGCCGGCGCGACCAGCCCGAGGAGATCGCGCAGGGCGACACCCNNATTCAGATGGTCCCGCAACAAACGCGCGCGTTCGCGCAAGAGCGCCGCGACCAATCCAGCGTTCCCCTGTGCTCCTGCCGGAGCGGCGTCGTCCCCGGGTGGGTGGTACTGGATCAGCACACCCAGGATTTCCGCCCGTAGTGCCGGCTCCGCGGTGGCACCGATGAGCGCGAACAGCTCGGCGATGAGCGGCCCTGCGTCGCGTGCTTCCACCGCCCCCAGCGCCGCCCGCAGGGTCTGAAGGGCGCGCGTGGCCGCCGCCGGATCCAGCGAAACCGGGAGGGAGTTCGACAAAATGGAATGATCCCCCACCTGCGTCTGGGACGCGGCGGGGGCGACGGAGACGGGCGCCGAAATGGAGGCGTTCCACTCGAGACGAGACAGGGACGCAGCGACCGCGGCACGCGATTTCGACGGCAGGGAGTGCCGCAGGATCCCCGCAAGAGCCTCGGCCGTGGTCGCCTGGTCCGCGCGCCGAAACCCCCACAACAGCAACGACGTCAGCAGACCCGGGTGATCGGGCGCTTCGACCAATCCCGCCCTGTAACTTTGGGCGGCGTCTTCGTCGCGGCCCAACCTGTCCTCGCAGAGGCGTCCGTGGTCTAGCCACAGTTCGGCGCGAGCCAAGGCCCGTTCGGGGCCAAAAATCGCGTCCAGACGACGTTCGATCACGCCCCGCAGGTCCGTCCAGGCGCCGCGCCGGTGCAGAGCCCTTCTGAGCCCCCAAAAAGCGATCAACAGGGTCGGGTCGCGATCGAAGACGCCGCGCCACAACGGCAGCTCCGCCTCGGCACCTCCCTGCCTTTGGGCCAGCAGCGCGCGGGCGCAAGCCAACCCATCGGCGCGGCGATCGTCGCCCGCATCGAGGGCGGCCCGCTCGTCGCGCGCCAGGAGCTCGCTGTCCTCGGCGGGAGCGGTNNGTCCTGGCGTCCTAGACATCCGTGCGCGCGGTCCTGGAACGCAAAGCATCACATTATGCCCGCCCCGGAATCGGGGTGTCAACGCCGAGCGCCGCCAGTCGCGATGCCGTCTTGCCGGTCGTGAAGGTGCCAGGCGTGCGTCTTGGGGGGGCGTCTCAGACCGGCGCGACCAGTTCCTTGAGCAGACGTTCGAGATGCGCGGGTGTGTTCAGCGTCGGATCGTCGAGGACGCGTTCCAGGAGCCGCTCGAGAAGGACTCCAACTTCGCGGCCCGGCCCGCGCTCGAGAATACGCATGACTTCGCGCCCATCGATGGCGAGATCACCCACGCGCAAGGCCGCGTCCTCGGCGTGGACCGCCGCGATTCGGCGTCGCAATTCTCCCAATTCCCCTTCCGGATCCTCGTTCCGCCCGCGCCCGACAATGTCGGCCTCGCGCAACGCGAACAGCGCGGGAAGGACCTCGGGGCCGATCCTGCGCACGAAACGCCGAACGGTCCCGTCGGTCCAATCGGGCGTGTAGAAGAACATGTGGTGCTGGACCAGCGCCACGACCCGGTCGCGATCGGCGTTCGATAGCTTCCACCGGCGACAGATTCCGTCGGTCATCTCGGCGCCGACGACCTCGTGTTTGAAGAATGTGAACTCCCCCGGCGCGCCCTCGCGTGGCTGGCGCGCCCGCGGTTTACCGATGTCGTGCAGCAACGCCCCCAGTCGGGCCACGGCGTCGCCCGTGCTGGCGTCCACGACGGCCAAGGTATGTTGGTAGACATCGTGCTTGTGGAACCGGTTCTGCGCGACGCCGACACCTTCCAGTAGCTCGGGAAGAACGACCGCCAACATGCCGGTCTTCCTCATCAGCTGGATCCCCATGGATGGCTGGCGCGCGGACAATAGTTTCAAAATCTCGTCCCGGATACGCTCGGCCGAAACCTTGCGAAATACATCCAGGGTGAGGCCAATCGCGGTGAGGGTTGGAGGATCGATATCGAACTCCAGCTGCGTCGCCTGGCGAATGGCACGCATGGGGCGCAGCCCGTCCTCGCGAAATCGCGCTTCCGCGTCGCCCACCGCTCGAACCCGCCGGGCGGCGAGATCCCGCCGGCCTTCGAACGGATCCGTCAGGACCTTGCTGATGGGATCGTATCCGATGGCGTTCATCGTGAAATCCCGCCGCGACAAGTCCTCGTCCAAGGATCCCACGTAGGTTACGGACGACGGACGGCGCCCATCCACGTAGGCGCCTTCACCCCGAAATGTGGTGACCTCGACGTGGCGGTTCCGCGGCTTTCCGCCTGGCTTCATCTCACCGGGGTCGTCACCGAGCGCGGACTCCCGGTGGGTCGAGGACACACCGGGCTCCAGGGAGGCGCCCGCGCCGTCATCGACGTTCGTCACCACGGTCACTGTTCCGTGCTGTAGTCCCGTGGGGATCGCGTACCGCGACCCAAAGAGAGCCATGACCTGTTGCGGATGTGCATCGGTCGCAACGTCGAAATCCGCTGGAGGGCGACCGAGCAGCAGGTCACGAATCCCCCCGCCGACCAGATGCGCTTGATGACCGGCCGCGCGCAATCGCGCGCACACCGCCTCGACGTCGGCCGGAATCCGACGGGCGTCAATGTTCACGGGCCACCCGCGCGGACTCCGGGGCCGCATCCGACATGGCGGCCAGAGCGGCGGCGGCGGCGCTCTGCTCGGCCTCTTTCTTGGACTTTCC
>PMNO01000324.1 GCA_003161835.1 Myxococcales bacterium
GCCGCCGGCAAATAGCGCGGCTGGCGGTCAGCCGCCACGGACCCGTCGGACGGCGTCCAGCGCTTCGCCTCGCACCTCGGACCATGGGACGCTCTTCACAACGGCCTTGTCCGCCTCGTCGATGCGTCGCTCAATCTCGACGGCCCAGGCCTGTTCCACCTCGGCCTCCGTCTCGCCGGGGAGACTTGCCCAGAGATCGTCCGCCAACTGCTCTCGCTCCGCGGCAGGCAATTCCAGCGCCGCCTTTAGAATCTCGGCCCGACCCATGCCTCAAGGATATCGCAGCCTGTCGCTGTGTGCATGCCATCATCGTGTTCCCAGGCGCTTCGTCGATCGCTGGCCGCCGGCAGCCGGGCGCCGGCCGCCTTCGTCTTGACCTGAACGTTTGTTTAGCTCATGGTGCGGAGATGTCCAGCACCGGCTATGTCGAGTTGCGGTGCCGGTCGGCGTTCTCGTTTCTGGACGGGGCGTCGTTGCCGGAAGATCTGGCGGCCACCGCGGCGAACCTGGGCTACGACTGCCTGGCGCTCGCGGACGTGAACGGTGTGCCGGGCGCACCCCGTTTTTTCGCGGCGGCACGGGGGGCGGGGGTTCGCGCCCTGGTCGGGGCGGAAGTGACGCTGGCCGACAGCGACGCGGCCCCGGTGTTGTTGCTGGTCGAAAATCGAACCGGCTATCGCAATCTGTGTCGCCTGCTGACCCGGGTTCACGCCGGGCGGCCCAAAGGAACCGGATCGGCCACGCACGCTCTGCTGGCCGAACACGCAGCCGGGCTGATTGCGCTGGCGGGGCCGGACGCGCGCCCGGATCTGGCGATCCTGCAACGCGCGTTCGGAAGGGACCATCTGTATCTGGAGCATCAGCGCCATTTCGACGCCCGGCAAGCCCATCGCTCCTGTGCCGCCTTGGCGCAGGCGGAGGCCGCGCATGTCCCCATGGTCGCCACCAACGACGTTCGCTATGCCACCCCCGACCGGCGACGTGTTCACGATGTCCTGACCTGCGCGCGTCTGGGTGTGACCGTCGACGAAGTCGGGCGGCGCCTGTCGCCCAGCGTGGAACACCATCTGAAATCCCCCGCCGACATGGCGGCGCTCTTTCACGATTTGCCCGCCGCCGTACACGCCAGCCGCGCGATCGCCGAACGCTGCGCGTTCACGCTGGCGGATCTGGGCTACCGGTTTCCGACCTATCCGGTCCCCGACGGTGGCACCGAGCAGAGCTACCTGGCGGCCATGACCTGGCGCGGGGCCGGTGATCGCTACCGGCCCCTGCACGAAGCCGCGCGCCGCCAGATTGCGCGGGAGCTGGACATCATCGGCAAGCTGGGCCTGGCGGGATATTTCCTGGTCGTCTGGGACATCGTTCAATTCGCCCGCTCCCGCGGGATCCTGATTCAGGGCCGCGGCTCGGCGGCGAATTCGGCGCTGTGTTACGCCCTGGGCATCACGGCCGTGGATCCCGTGGGGATGGACCTGTTGTTCGAGCGTTTTTTGTCCGAGGAACGCGTGCACGGCGCGACCAACGTCACCGACCGCATGCCCGACATCGATCTGGATCTGCCGTCGGGCGACCGGCGCGAATCCGTCATTCAATACGTGTATGCCAAATACGGCGCGCACGGCGCCGCCATGACCGCCAACGTGATCAGCTATCGCCCGCGCCTGGCCATGCGCACCTGCGGGCGCGCCCTGGGATTCTCGGAGGAACAGCTGGCCCGCGTGTCGAAGGTGTTGCCCGGATGGGTGCAATCCACCCCTGAAGGCTCGCTCGGGACCTATCTGACCATGGCGGGCTTTCCCTTGACGGAAGATCGCACCCGACTGTTGGCCGAGCTCGCGACCGCGCTCCTGGATCTGCCGCGCCACCTCGGACAGCATTCGGGNNGTGATCGTGCAGTGGGACAAGGACGATTGCGCGGATCTGGGGATCGTCAAGGTCGACCTGCTGGGACTGGGGATGCTGGCCGTGCTCGAGGACGTGGTGCCGATGATCGCTCACCACCAAGGCGTGAAGATTGATTACGCCCACCTGCCCCCCGACGATCCCCGGGTCTACGCGATGCTGCGCGCCGCCGACACGGTGGGCGTTTTTCAGGTCGAATCGCGCGCTCAGATGGCGACCTTGCCGCGCATGCGGCCCGAACGTTTCTACGATCTGGTGGTCGAAGTGGCGATCATTCGTCCCGGACCGATCGTCGGCAAGATGGTGAATCCCTACTTGCTGCGCCGGGCGGGGCGGGAGCCGGTGCGCTACGCCCACCCCTCCCTGGAGCCGATCTTGCGGCGCACGCTGGGGGTGCCCCTGTTTCAAGAACAGTTGATTCGCATGGCCATGGTCGCCGCTGGTTTCACGGGCGGACAGGCCGACGAATTGCGCCGCGCCATGGGCTTCAAACGATCCGAACAACGCATGAATGCGATCGAGACGGCGCTGCGCGCGGGCATGACCAAGAATGGAATCACGAGCGCCGCGCAGGAAGAGATCGTCGCGGGCATCAAGTCCTTCGCTCTGTACGGTTTCCCCGAATCACACGCGGCGTCGTTCGCGTTGATTGCTTACGCCTCGGCCTATTTGAAGGCGTACCATCCGGCCGCATTCACCTGCGCGCTGTTGAACAACTATCCGATGGGCTTTTATCACCCGTCGACGTTGGTCAACGATGCCGAACGGCACGGGGTCGGCATGCGGCCCATCGATGTGACGCGAT
>PMNO01000322.1 GCA_003161835.1 Myxococcales bacterium
GTCTAATTGTGTCACGACAAAATAGCATGGTCAATACTGTAAGACTAAAGACTATAATGTTCCGGTGACGTATAGATTACCTAATCATATCAGCAATATACAATTGCGTCTGAGGGCGAGGCGTCAAGATGACACCTTGCCCCAACTGATATTTGAGGCAGCAGGGGACGTTTTTCGAAGGACCGGCGAGGGGTTCAGGCCAGCAGCGGGAGGAGGCGCCCGCCGCGTTTTCAGACTCTGACCTTGACGGCCCGCGCCGAAAAACGGANNGGACTACTTGGACGAATCGGCCGCGCCACGGGCCGCGCCGGAATCCGTGGGCGTCGCCTTCTTGGCCGCATTTTCGGAGGGCTTGTCGGTGGCCTTGTCAGGCGTCCGGGGCGTGACGTCAATTTCGTTCAGCGCCCCGACCGAGCGTTTGAAGTTCTTGATCGCACGGCCAAGCCCGTCGCCCAACTGGGGAAGTTTGGTGGCGCCGAACACCACCAATACGATCACCAAGATGAGGACCAGTTCACCGAAACCCATGCCAAATGGCATGGGTGGCAGTGTAGCTCAACTGTGAGCCCTGGCAACACCGGCTATTTTTGGCGGGACGCGCATCGGTCCGGTACGATCGCGCTCTTATGGTGACCCGGGCAGTTCGGTCGGGCGGCACTGTGCGCGCCTGCGCCGGCATCCTGCTGCTCGCGCTGTCGTCGCGGCCGGCGCCTGTGCACGCGGCCGAGGGCACGAAGGCGACGCCCAAGGCGGGGCCGGGAACCAGGGCCGCCAGCGCGCCGTCCGGGCAATCTTCCAGAAATTCGGGCGGCGGCGCACCTGGCGAGGCGAGCGCGTCACAGCGACGGGCGGTACGCGGGGTTCCGGTGGACGAGGGCGCCGAGAGCCCGGAGCTGGGCGAGGTGCGGCGGTTCGAGGAGCAGGCATTTCCCCGCGCCGGTGCGAATCCAACCCGGGCCGCGGACGGAGACGCGGACGCGGTGTTGGAAGCGCCGCCGCTGCTCCCAGGTCGCTGGGAGGGCACGGGCGACGTGCCCGAGGCCTTGCGCGCTCCCGAGACCACGGTAACCCCGCTGCCCCCGCTGCCCAGTCCGGATTCTGATTGGTTGCGTTCGCTGACGCTGCCCGAACTGCCGGTGCGGTGGGATCCGCAAGTCCTGCGCTATCTCGACTACTTCAAGAATGATGCGCGCGGGCGCTCCGTGATGGGCAATTGGATTCGCCGCGCAGGTCGGTTTCGATCCCTGGTCGAGGCGGTGCTGACCCGCGAGGGATTGCCCAAGGATCTCTTCTACGTCGCGATGGTGGAAAGCGGGTTCGAGACCGCCGCGCGCTCGCCCGTCGGTGCCGGGGGGGTTTGGCAGTTCATGCCGGGGGCGGCGCGGGCCTACGGCTTGGAGGTGGGCTACTGGATCGACGCCCGCCGCGATCCCGAAAAATCTGTGGAGGCGGCCGCACGTTACTTGAAGGATCTCTACGTGCGGTTCGGCTCCTGGCCCTTGGTCTTTGCCGCCTACAACGCGGGATATGGGGCGGTCCTGAAATCAATCACGCGCTACAACACCAATGACTATTGGGAGCTGTGCCGTCACGAGGCCGGCTTGCCGTGGGAGTCGAGCCTGTACGTGCCGAAGATCCTGGCGGCGGCCATCGTGGGGCACAACCTGGCGGCTTTTGGTTTCGGCGATATCGTCGCCGATCCTCCGTTCGCGTATGACCGGGTGCAGGTGCCTTCCGGGACGTCGCTTTCGACCGTGGCCCGTGCGATCAGCGCTCGGCCCGAGGTGCTCGCCGCCCTGAACCCCGAAATCGTGCGCGAACGGACACCGCCCGATCGCGGTCCGTGCGAGGTGCGGGTGCCTCCGGGAACGGCGTCGCTCTTCGCCGAAAAATTCGAGCGGTCGCGTGGCGCCGCGGATCGGTTCGAGACCGTCACCTTGCGTTTTGGTGAGACGCTGGAGGACGTGGCGAAGACGCGTCGGACCAGCGTGCGGGAGCTGCGCCGGTTGAACGGGGTGAAGGACACGAGCGAGTTGCGGGCTGGGATCGCCATCGTCGTTCCACAAAAGACCGAAAAGACCGCGAAGCTCGTCGCCAAGCTCGACCCGAAGGCCACGGGCAAAGGCGCGGTGTTGGGGCCGGGGGCGGACGCCTCGATCGCGACCTCCCCCGACGAGGGCGACAAGGACGGGGCCGGGGTATCCACGAGCAGTGGGGACGACGACGAGATCTTGGTGGCCGTGCCAGACCGGGTCTTCAACTACGAGGGGCGCGATCGGGTGTTCTACCGGACACGGGACGGCGATACTTTGAATGACATCGCCGAAGCGGTAGGGGTTCGTCCAGACGATTTGCTCGACTGGAACAACCTGGATCCGACGGCCAAGCTGCACCCGAAAATGGTGCTTCAGATCTACGTGCGCAAGGACTTCGATCCCACCCAGATTGTCCTCTTGGATTCGGCGCGGGTCCGGGTGGTGACGCTGGGCTCGGAGGAATTTCTGGATCTGGAGGCGGCGCGCCGGGGAAAAAGGCGCCTCGTGATTGAAGCCAAGGCGGGAGAGACCCTGGCGCGCATGGGACGGCGATATGGTCTCACGGTCGGGGATCTGGCGCGTATCAACCGATTTTCCTACAACACCGAACTGCAGCCCGGGCAGAAGGTGGTCGTGTATTCACCGGTGGGGGCGAGCCCTCGCGAGTTGGCGCAAGGACTTGCGCCGGACCTGCGCCGCGACCGGGGTGGGACGACCCTGACCCGCGCGGGCNNCGACACCAAGATCGACACCAAGAACGGCATCAAGATCGGCACCAAGACCGGCACCAAGACCGGGACCAAGATCGGCGCCAAGACGGCGGACCGAACCGACCGAGCCACCGAACGGTCCGGGGGGCCGCCGGGCGTTCGAGCGGTTGCCCCGCCGCTCGTGAAATCGGGCGAAAGGATGCCAGGGCGCGATCACGCGCTGCCGTCGCCGATTCTGGGCAAGCCGGCGCCCGCGCGAGCGACGGTGGCCAACGCGCGGGGTGACAGAATTGGGGAGGGGGACGCAGACAAGGCGTCAGCCAGGGCTCAGGGCAAGGGGCCGAGTTCCAAGGCTGCCCCCAAGAAAAAGTGACCGCCTCGAAGCCCGCCGCGAAGATCGGCCGCCAGACCGACCCGCAGGCGACCGCACGGAGCGACGCCGGCGGGCGATTTGTCGTCGACGGCATTGCGTCCGGCATGCGGCTGGATCATTTCGTCGGTCGGTGCGTCGGCCTCAGCACCGCCGCCGCGCGAAAGTTGATCGACGAGGGGCTGATCCGCATCGTCGGCCAGGCGGCCGCCGCGAAGGGAACGCGGCTGACCGCAGGGTCCGTCGTCGAGGTTGCGCCCCGTCCGTTCTCGGCGCCCGGGGTCTTGCCCGACGCCACGTGGGCTGTGGTGGTCGTGTACGAGGACGACGATCTGGTCGCGATCGATAAACCCGCCGGGGTTCCCTCCCATCCGCTCCGCCCGGGCGAGCGCGGCACGGCGGCGAACGCGATCGTCGCGCGCTTTCCCAGCTGTGCCGGCGCATCACCCGATCCGCGCGAGGGTGGGCTGGGCCATCGTTTGGACACGGCGACGAGCGGCGTGCTGATCGCCGCGCGATCGCCGGGGGTTTGGACCGCGCTGCGGGGTGCGCTCGGTGCCGACGATTGCGAGAAGCGCTATCTGTGTGAGGTATGGGGGGCGCCGCCGGACGTCGGCCGGATCGACGTGGACATCGGGCGCAGGGGCCGCCGCGGACGCACGGTCAGCATCGGGGGCGGGCGTCGACCCCGATCCGCGGAAACAGAATGGAAGGTCGTGGCCCGGGCGACACGAACGGCGCTTCTGGAGGCCCGGCTGCATTCCGGCAAGCCGCACCAGGTTCGGGCCCATCTGGCGTCGGCCGGATTTCCGATTGTAGGCGACGACCGATACGGTGGTCTCGAGGAGCGGGCGTCGGCGGCGTCGGCTCCGTCGGCATCGGCGGTGGGGGACGAGCCGGGCCTCGCGCCGGGCACGCGACTCCACCTGCACGCGTCGGCGGTGCGTTTTCGCCACCCCGTAACCGGCGCGCTGCTGACAATCGAGGCGCCGCCGCCCCCGTGGGCGACCGGCCTGTTTCGTTCCTAGCCGGGTGCCTGTTGCTCGCGGGACACGTCGAACGCGAGCGGCGGGAGGGCGACGCGGCACACGAAAAGAGGTTCCGAAATCCTCATCGCTGACTTAGATTCGCTTCGAGATGCGCGCGGTGGTGATCCAGCATGTGGCGATGGAAGGGCCCGCCCGCATCGCCGATCTGTGCGCCGCGCGCGGCATCGTCGTCGATGTGCGCCACGTCTACGCGGGCGATCCGGTGCCCGAGGGGGTGGGGCATGACGAGCTGCTGATCGTCATGGGCGGCGGGATGGGCGTCGGAGATCGGGACGATCCGCGCTACGGATTTCTGAGTGCGGAGATTGCGCTCATCCGGAGCGCGCTTCGTGACCAGCGGCCCGTGCTGGGCGTTTGCCTGGGCGCCCAGTTGCTGGCCCACGCCGCGGGAGCGCGCGTCTACCAGAATGTCGGGCGCGACGACCGCGGGAATCCCACGCCCTGGCCGGAAGTGGGCTGGGGCGCCGTCTCGTTCTTGGAACGGGATCGAGAGCCCGCCCTGGCCGGGCTGAATGCCGAGGAGGCGGTGCTGCACTGGCACGGTGACACTTTCGACTTGCCCAACGGAGCCGTGCTTTTGGCGTCGACGGTCCGTTGCGCGCACCAGGCGTTCCGAACGGGGCCGCGCGCGTTCGGGCTGCAGTTTCACGTCGAGGTCGATGCCGACATCGCGCGACGCTGGGCGGTCGAGGACGCCGCCTTCGTCCGGGCGGCGCGCGGCCCCGACGGTCCCGCCTTGATCGACGCCGAGACCACCCGGTACGCGGAAGCAGCACGCGCGGCGGGTGATCGTCTGATCGGCAACATCCTGGGTTGCATGACCCGCTAGGATCGGCATAGTACGGGGCGCAATGGCGACCTCCCCGGTACCGCAAACGTTCAAGGTGGGATTGGTGCAGATGCGCTGCTCCCCAGATCCCGCCGTCAATCTCGCGCGCGCCGTCGAGCAGGTGCGCGCGGCGGCTGCTCGGGGCGCGCAGATCGTGTGCCTGCCCGAGCTGTTTCGCAGCCAGTACTTCTGCCAGACCGAGGACCACGCCAACTTCGATCTGGCGGAATCCATCCCGGGGCCCAGCACCGAGGCGCTGGCGGTGGCGGCCCGTGAGGCCAAAGTCGTGATCGTCGCTTCGCTGTTCGAACGCAGGGCCGCGGGCCTCTATCACAATACCGCGGTGACCATCGATCCCGAGGGGCAGATCGCGGCGAAGTATCGGAAGATGCACATTCCCGACGATCCGCTGTACTACGAAAAATTCTATTTCACGCCTGGAGACCTCGGGTTCTCCGCGGTCGACACCCAGGTGGGCCGCGTGGGCACGTTGGTGTGCTGGGATCAGTGGTATCCCGAGGGCGCCCGGCTCACGGCGCTGGCCGGCGCGGACGTTCTGTTCTACCCCACCGCCATCGGCTGGCACCCATCGGAAAAGGCCGAGTTCGGCGCCGCCCAGTCGGACGCGTGGCGGACCATTCAGCGGTCGCATGCGATCGCGAACGGGGTCTATGTGGTGGCCGTGAATCGCGTCGGTCACGAGGGGGCGCCCGGCGAGACGGCGTCCGCCGTGCCGACGGGGGGCATCGAGTTTTGGGGCGGGTCGTTCGTGTGCGATCCGTTTGGCGTCGTCCTGGCCGAGGCGTCCCGTACCGACGAAGAAATATTGGTTGTGACCTGTGACCGCCGCCATCAGGAGACCGTGCGGCGGCACTGGCCGTTTCTTCGCGACCGGCGCATCGACGCATACGGCGCGATCACCCGTCGTTTCAACGATTGAAGATGCCCAGCGCACGCGAACGTTCCGACGCGGAAGTGCCGGCGAAGCTCGGGTATCGCATGCCGGCCGAATGGGAGGCTCACCTGGCCACCTGGATAGCGTGGCCGCACGAGCGCCGCGACTGGCCGGGCAAGCTGGCGCCCATTCCCTGGGTCTACGCCGAGGTGGTGCGCCACCTGGTTCCCGGGGAACGGGTGCGCATTCTGGTCGACGATCTGGCCCTCGAAAACAGGGCGCGGGCGGTGTTGGATCGCCTGGGTATCGATCTGACCCAGATCGATTTTTTTCGTGTGCCCACTGATCGAAGCTGGACGCGCGATACCTGCCCGCTGTTCGTCCGGCGCGATCGCGACGGCGATGTCGCGCTCACGGATTGGAAGTTCAACGGCTGGGCCAAGTATCCGAACCACCGGCGCGACGACGCGGTGCCCGCGCGCCTGGCGAAACGGTTGGGCTTGCGTCGGTTCATGCCTTCGGTGACCCCCGACGAACTCGGTCCTGGTGGGAAGCCGCGCCAGGCGGTCTTGGAGGGCGGCAGCATCGACGTGGATGGCGCGGGCACGTTGTTGACCACCGAGGAATGCCTGCTGAGTCCCATTCAGGCGCGCAACCCGGGAGTGTCGCGCCAGCAGATCGAACGTGTGCTCAGTGACTTTTTGGGAGCGCGCCATGTCTTGTGGCTCGGGCAGGGGATCGCGGGCGACGACACCCACGGGCACGTCGACGATCTGGCCCGGTTCGTGGGACCGCGCACCGTGGTCCTCGCGCACGAACCGAACGCCTCGGACGTCAACTATCGACCCCTCGCGGAGAATCGCGAACGATTGTCGGGGATGACCAACGCCGCCGGTGAGAAGCTGGACGTGGTGCTGCTGCCCATGCCCGCGCCCGTGATGTTCAACGGCACGCGCCTCCCCGCAAGCTACGCCAATTTCTACATCGGGAACGCGGCGGTGCTGGTCCCGACCTTCAACGATCCGGCCGACCGGGAGGCGCTGGGCATCGTGGCGGCGCTCTTCCCGCAGCGGAAGGTGATCGGGATTCACGCCGGGGATCTGGTCTGGGGCCTGGGAACGTTGCACTGCATGACGCAGCAACAGCCGGCGTGACTGGGGGGCCCTCTCCTGCTTGAAGGACAGCCTGACGCAGAGAGTTCGTCGGCTGTTCGCGGCGAATGCCCGCCGAGCTGAAGTCCCCCGACCGGGGGGGGCGGCGAGATAAAACAGAGCAATTGAGCAATGTAAGGGAAAGGCCGCGATG
>PMNO01000280.1:0-2938 GCA_003161835.1 Myxococcales bacterium
AAGGTTTCAAAGGCGGCGCCGATTGCGCCGGCCTCGCCGCAGTGCGGGTGCACGAACACCTCGGCGCCGGGCACGCGCTCCTTGATGTAGTCGACCTGCGCCTTGACCGCCGCCAGGTTGTACTGGGTTCCGCCTTGCAGCACGTACTTGGTTCCGAGCGCGGCCATGCGTGGAATCTGCACCACGTACTGCCAGACGTTCTTGGGCAGCACCTGGGCCAAACCCGAGAGCAACTCTTCCTTCGAGTAGCCCTCTTTTTGAAAATTCACCCGATCGCTGTCCAGGAACACGGCGCACCCGTAGCTGAAATTCGGCGATAGGTCGGCGGCGAACGCGGTTTCGGCGTAGTCGGTGATCTTGACGCCAAACTGATCGGCCATGGCCTGCAGCAACATGCCGTTCCCGGCCGAACACTGGTTCGACAGGCGGAAATTCTTGATGTCGCCGTTCTGCATGAACAGGACCTTGATGTCCTGACCGCCGATATCGCAGACGACGTCCACGTCTCCGAAGTAGCTGGTGGCCGACATCATATGGGCGACCGTCTCGACGATGTTGACGTCCGACTTGACGGTCTTCTCCAGCACGTCCGCCGCGTAACCGGTGGCGCCGAAGCCCAGGACCTCGAGCTCGCAACCTTGGTCGGCCACCCACTGCCGCAACCGCGCGAGGATCTCGCGCACGTCCTGAATCGGATTGCCTTTCGAGAGCTGATATTCCTTCTTCAGGATCTTGCGCTCCTCGTCGACGAGGACCGCCTTGGACGAGGTGGACCCGCCGTCCATCCCGATGACGGCGCGAATCTTGGTTCCGCGCGCGGGCGTGGCGGGTTCGAACTTGGGAATCCGGTACTGCTCGCGAAATACGTCCAGCTCGTCGGACGAACGGGCAAGTGGCGGTCCGGCCGATTCGCCCAGCTTCACCTTGCGACCACCCTGGATGAAATCCTTGAGGGGGTCGAGGCCTCGATAGAGGCCCACCGCCGCGTCTTCGTACAGACCGTACATGACCGCGCCGTAGGCCGCGTAGTACTGGGCGTTGTCGGGAACCAGAATCAATTCCTCGAGCGGGACGTCCTTAAGGTAGTCGTAACCGCGCGCGGCCCAGGTCTCTGGAATGCGCTTGCGCCAGCAGTCCTGCAGGAAGGGCAGGTAGGTGTTGGGGCCGCCCAGGAGCAACACCTTGTGTCGGAGGGTGTTTCCCCGCGTCAGCACCGACAAATTCTGCATGACGATCGCATCCGCCAGCGAACACATGATCTCGCGCGAAGGGATCGACGCCTTCACGAGATTGACGATGTCCGTTTCGGCGAACACCCCGCACTTGGCGGCCACGTGGTGCAGCTTGCTGTCGTCGAAACGAAGCCGGCAAGCTTCCTCGGCGGGCATGCCCACTTTCATGAAACATTTGTCGATGGTGGCGCCGGTGCCGGACGCGCACTTGTCGTTCATGGACGCGATGGCGGTCTTGTTGCGCCGCACGACCGAGGTGGTCTTGGCGTCCTCGGCCTTGAAATGGCCCTCGGGGTGGCGCTCGGTGCCGTCGTCGGGATCCGTTGGGGTCACCTCCGCCGCCGCGGGCTCCGTCGACGACGCCTCCGCCTCCTTGGCCTTGGCCTCCTTGAAGATGATGATCTTGGCGTCTTGGCCGCCCAGTTCGACGACCGACCCCACGTCCGGGTGCAGTTCCTCGACCGCCAGGGTGACCGCGTTCACTTCTTGCACGAATTTCGCGCCAATGGGCGCGGTGAGCGGTCCGGCCCCCGAGCCGGTGATAAAACAGCGAATCGCGCCCGGCGGCAGTCGCGGAAAATCCAGTCCGATGCGCGTCAGCAGCTCAGCGACTTTTTCGGCCTGCTTGGTTTGGTGGCGCTGATAGTCCGCCCAAAGAATCTTGCGGGTGACTGGATCGACCACCGCGGCTTTGACCGTTGTCGACCCGACGTCAATGCCGATCATCACTGGATCGGTGCGCAGATCGGGATACTGGGGCGTCTCGGCGTCCGTCGGCATCTAGGTTCCTCTTCGGTCAGCACCGAGAGTCGCGGGTCTAGGTGGCAAGGCTCCGAAGGTAGGTCGCGGCGCGGGCGAAGTCAATCATTCCCGCCGGTCCCGCCGACGGTGAAGCGCAGCGGTGGCCGAGCGGTTGGCCGCGGCGCCGGGGCCCGGCTCTGGGCTTCGGTGCTAGGATTCCGAGATTCCATGATCACCGCCGGAATCACCGCGGCCGTCGCGGCCATACTCACGCTGTTCGGCATCAAGCCTGGTGCGTATCTGGTGGGCGTTGCGATAGGGGTCAAGGTCGCGATTGTTTCGGTCAGCGTGCTCTTCGGCGCACGGATCATGCGTCGGCGCGCGGCGGCCCAGGTGTTGCCCGACTCGACGCCGGCGAAGTCGCCGCCCAAGGAACCTGGCAGCGCCGGCTAGAAGGCGGCCTGGCCTGGGGCGCGAGGGAAGGCGATGACGTCACGAATGTTGGCCATCCCCGTTGCGTAAATGATCGTCCGTTCCAGACCCAGGCCGAAGCCCGCGTGGGGAACCGTGCCGTAGCGGCGGAGATCGCGGTACCACCAGTAAGCCTTGGGATCCAGGTTCGCCTCGGCCAGGCGACGGTCCAGGACGTCCAAGCGTTCCTCGCGCTGCGAGCCGCCGATGATTTCGCCGATGCCGGGCGCCAGCACGTCCATGGCGGCCACGGTCTTGCCGTCGTCGTTGAGGCGCATGTAAAACGCCTTGATCTCCTTGGGGTAATTCATGACGACGACGGGGCGGCCCACGTGTTCCTCGGTGAGCCAGCGCTCGTGCTCGGATTGCATGTCCATCCCCCAGTGCACCGGGAATTCGAAGGTCTTGTGGCTCTTCTCCAGCGCCGCCATCGCTTCGGTGTACGTGAGACGTTCGAAGCTGGAAGAAACGAACCGTTCCAGGCGCGCGATGCA
>PMNO01000280.1:2997-7659 GCA_003161835.1 Myxococcales bacterium
CCGCTGACGGTCAGGAAGGCCTCGCGCCCGAAGAAGTCCTGGGAAAAATCGATCTTGCCCCCGTCGGTCCGGGGCAGGTTGGTCAGATCCAGGGTGCTGACCCGAAACATCTCGCCCGCGCCCTCGCAGTCGCTGGCGGTGATGATGGGGGTGTGAATCCAGAAGAAGCCTTCGTCGTGGAAGAATCGGTGCACGGCCATGCTCAGGCAATGCCGCACGCGCGTCAGCGCCCCCAACGTGTTGGTGCGCGGGCGCAGGTGAGCCACCTCGCGCAGATATTCCAGGGTGTGGCGCTTTTGCTGGATCGGGTATGTTTCGGGATCGTCAACCCAGCCGACGACATCGATCCGGGTTGCGGCGATCTCGACGGATTGCCCCTTGCCCTGGCTTTGCACCACCGTTCCGACGACGGAGATGGAGCAGCCCGCGCCCAGCTTGGTCACTTCGGCCTGGTAGTTGGGCAGATCGCCTGGCGCGACCACCTGGATCGGGTCGAAACAGGAGCCATCGTGCAGATGAATGAACGAAAGGCCGGCCTTGGAATCGCGCCGGGTGCGAACCCAGCCGCGAACCGTCACCGACGAGCCGACGGCCACGGTGCCCCGCAGGATCTGCCCCACGCTGGCCACGGCGTCGGCGCGAGAGTCTGACGTTGGTTGCATCACGACAACAATACTCCGTCGATGTCGTCCGTGGTTCCGACGGCCGTCAATACTTCGGGCACACCTTGCTCGCCCCAGTGGCGCGCCTGATTGCGTACGGTGGTCAGGGTGCGGGAGTGCATGCGATCGACGCACAAGACCCCACGCAGGTGATCGATCTCGTGTTGCAGGATGCGCGCTGGCCACCCGTGTGCCGACAGGGTGACGGGTACGCCTCGATGATCGAGGGCCTCCACTTTCACGGCGTGCACGCGTGGCACGACCATCACGAAATCCGCGAAGCTGAGACACCCTTCGAACAGCTCGACCGGTGATCGGTCCACGACCGTGAGGCGCGGATTCGCGAGCACCTGAAACGGAACCGTCGTACGTTCGCGCGCCTTCATCTCGTCGGGATCGCCACGGTCGATGTATTCGGGGCGATCTTCGATCACCACGAGCTGGATGGGCAAGCCGATCTGAGGCGCCGCGAGGCCCACGCCGGGCGCGTCGCGCATCGTTTCGCGCATCTCGTCGATGAGCCGGCTGATCTCCGCGCCGCGCAGCTCGTCGACGGTCAACGGCCGCGCCTTCTGTCGCAACACGGGGTGGCCCGCCTGCACGATCTTCAGGATGTTCGCCATGGCGCCAAGTTTAACTCCGGTGACAACACCCCTCGCAACACTGGTGCGCTTGCGGCTGGACGATCAGGTGGGCGTGATTAGAGTATTGAGGCCATGCAAACCGCGACGACGAGAGAGCAATCCGCTGGCTCCGTGCTGGTGTGCGGTGGCTGTGGCGCTCAGAACCGCGTGCACCCGGAGCGGTTGCGCGAGGCGCCCACCTGCGGGCGCTGCCACCTGGCGCTCACGCCGCGGTCGCCCGTCGTGATCACCGACGCGACCTGGCGGTCACAGGTCGACGAATCGCCGATGCCTGTCCTGGTGGATTTTTGGGCACCCTGGTGCGGCCCGTGCCGCGCGATGGCTCCGGTCCTGGACCAGCTCGCCGCCGAGACCGCGGGGCGCTTGAAGGTCTGCAAGCTCAACGTGGACGAGAACCCNNCAGGCGGCTGGCCGATTCGCCGTGCAGGCGATTCCAACCCTGGTGTTGTTGGATCGCGGACAGAAGCGCGAGGAATGGCGGGGGGCGATGTCGAACGCGGCACTGCGATCGGGCCTGGCGCGTTACATCTGATGTCGCTAGGCCGACGTGACGGTCCGCGCGGCGCGGATCTGTTTCGTTCGCAGCAGGTAGCTGGCGGAAGTGTGCGCTTCCTCGATTGTGAAACAGACGTGGGTTGCGCCGTCCTCGGTCAGTTTTTGGGCGCTGTCCTTCCCGTTTGCTTGCACCCCGGGGCGGATGACCAGAATCGGGGTTTGCGGGTGCTTCGCGCGCAGGCGGCGACAGAGGTAGCGCGCCTGGGCGAGGCCCCCCGGTGGGATTGAGATCACACAGACGAGATCGGGCGGGCTCTGTTCCGCGACCGCCGCGCTCTCGGACGAGAGATAGGCGGAGCCAACCGACTCCAGCTCGACTCGCTTCGGATCGAAGAGCTGCGCCAGCATGTCCCAGATCGTCTCGTCGGTCGCTGTGCGCGCGGATACGCCGACCACGCGCTCGACGACGGCGCCGGACGATGACTCCTGGTTTTCATCCGTCGATGCGGGGGGGCCCCGCTTCTTGTTCAGCTCGTCGGGTGCCGCATCCAGCAGGGCTCGGATGGTTCGCAGGACGTACTGGTGGTCGGGCTCGCTGATCTGGTCACGCGCGCGATCGCGATCGGCGAGCAGCAGCGCGGGAATGACCACCTCGTCGAAAACGCGCGCCCGCGGCAGCGCGCGAAAGCCCTTGTCCAGGATATCCTGCGCCTCCTCCTCGTCTCCGGAGAGCAGGCGCTGATAGAGGATGAGTTTGTCTTCCAGCGCTGGTTCGTCCCCCAGCAGGACCGCCAGGTACGACAGGCGCGGCACGTGCTTTCCGAGCACCGCCAGACACACCGTCATGGGGGTGGAGAGAACCAGACCGACAGGTCCCCAGAGCCACGACCAAAAGATCGCCGACACCAGCATCGCCATGGAAGACACGCCGGTCTTGGCTCCGATCACGATCGGCTCGACGACGTAGGCAGCCAACATGTCGAGGCCGAGGAACAATCCGAGCGTTGCGACCAGCTGCGACCAGCCGGCGAACTGCGCGAAGGCGAGCGCTGCTGGCAGCACCATCGCCAACAGGGTGCCGACGAAGGGCACGAATCTGAGGACCGCCGCCACAAAGCCCCAAAGCGGAGAATACGGAATCCCGATCCAAAACAGGCCGAGCGCGACCACGATCCCAAACCCTCCATTGATCGCGGACTGATGGGCCAAGAAACGACTGATCCGATGGCCGGCCTCGTCCAGAGTGCGGGTCGTGAGGGTGACGTTTCCCCTCCCCATGAGGCGAATCAGGCGATCGCGCAGATCTTCGCGTTTGATGAGCAGGAAGATGACCAGCACCAGCACGACCACCGATCGCGCCAGTGGCTCCAGCAACGGGGTGAGGGTGCTCTCGATCCGTTCCAGCGCGGTGGCCTCCGCGGGAACCACCCGGACCGGGCGCGCGCCCTGATTCGCGGCCACCTGTTCATCGAAGTCACGGACCATGCTGTCGACGCTCTTGGAAAGCCCCCCGAGCCCGCTGCCCTCGCTCCCTCGCAGGCTGACGACCTTGCGTCGGATCGAATCCGAGTACTTGGTCATCTGCGCCGAGAGATCCACCAGTTGGCGTTTGAGCAGATAGCCAAATCCCGTGACGCCCCCGAGTGCCACGAACACGACCACGGCCACCGCCACCCCGCGCCCGAGCGCGCGTTCCAGGCGCCTGACCGCGGGGCCGAGCGCGAACGCCACCACGACCGCCAGCGCGAGGGGAACCAGGATCGTCTGCGCCCGTGCGAGGATCGTGACGATCAACGCGAGGGTCGCCAGCCAAAAGAAGGCCGGGCGCTCCGGGCGCGCGGTCGACACCGGGCCGGCTGCTGGGGGTGGGTCACTCATTAGGTGACCGTCACCTCGACGTGGTGGTCCTGTCGATCGTCGACCAGGCGAATGAGCCGATCCGGCTGCTCCTGTCGGTCCGTGACGACGCGATTCACGGCGGTTCCGCCGCCGCCGTTTTGGACATCGATGTGGTACATCGTGTCCCGGTAGCGGTAGTGAACCTTGAACCCGGACCAGTCCGGCGGAAGGCAAGGCGCGAATCGCAGGTGCGAGATGCCCTGGGGATCGACCTCGAGATTCAGCCCCAACAGGGATTCGGTGATCAGGCGATACATCCACCCGGCTGAACCCGTGTACCAGGTCCAGCCGCCTCGTCCCGTGTGCGGGTGCACCGCATAGACGTCCGCGGCGGCGACGTAGGGCTCGACGCGATAGCGCGCGACCTCCTCCGGAGTAGTGGCGTGCGATACGGGGTTGATCATCCGGAACAGGTCCCAGGCGCGCGCCGCATCTCCCCGGGCGGCGAAGGCCATGGCGGTCCACACAGCCGCGTGCGTGTACTGGCCGCCGTTTTCGCGCACCCCCGGCACGTATCCCTTGATGTAGCCGGGGTCGAGCGCCGATTTGTCGAACGGGGGCTCGAGCACCTGGATCAACCGCGCGTCCCGGCGCACCAAGAAGCGCTCCACGCTGTCCATCGCGGTCGCCGAGCGGTCGGGCGCGCCCGCGCCGGAGAGGACCGCCCAGCATTGCGGCAGGGCGTCGATCTGGCACTCGGGATTCAGCGCGGAACCCAGGGGTTCACCGTTGTCGAAATAGGCGCGGCGATACCACTGTCCGTCCCAGCCGTGCTCTTCGATATTGACCTGCAATCGGGTGGCCTCGGCCGAGTACCGGTCGGCGCGGACCACATCACCGCGCCGGCGGGCCAGCGCTGAAAATTGCCTCAGCACGTCGAACAGGAAGAAAGCCAGCCAGACGCTTTCGCCGCGGCCCTCCGCGCCGACCAGGTTCATCCCGTCGTTCCAATCGCCGCAGCC
>PMNO01000201.1 GCA_003161835.1 Myxococcales bacterium
GATCCCCAGGGCAACGCCAGCTCCGGGCTGGGGTTCCCCCGCGGCGGTGACGGCGAGGGCAGCATCTATGACGTGCTTGTCGGCGAGCAATTGATTGACGCCGTCATTCGCAAGACCGAGCTGCCCCATCTGGAGCTGGTGCCCGCCGAATCGGATCTGGCCGNNCTGCGCGATCCCTTGCGCCTGGCGGCCCCGGACTACGACTTCATCATCATCGACACCCCGCCCTCGCTGGGCCTGCTTACCCTGAACGCCCTGTGCGCGGCCGACGGCGTGCTGGTGCCCTTGCAATGCGAATACTACGCGCTCGAGGGATTGTCCGACCTGAGGTCGACCGTCGAGTTGGTGGGGCATTCGCTGAATCCCGGCCTGGATATTGACGGTATCGTCTTGTGCATGGTCGACAGTCGGCAGAATCTGACCGAACAGGTGGCAAACGAGGTCCGGCGTCATTTCGAAGGCAAGGTCTACACGACCACCATCCCACGCAACGTGCGCCTGTCGGAGGCTCCCTCATTCGGAAAGCCGGCGCTGCTCTACGACGTCAGTTCAAAAGGCGCGCGCAGCTACCTGGAACTGGCGCGCGAGTTTTTGGCCAGAGACGACGCCCGCCAGACGGCTTCAGGCACGGCCGCCGCTCCCCCTGGCAGGGCACCCGGCGCATGACCACCAAGAGACGAGCGCTCGGTCGCGGTCTGTCGGCCTTGATTCCGGTGGCAAGCCAGCCGCTGGTCCCGGCCGCCGCGGCGGAGACGCGCCCTGGGGGTGCGGCGCCCGCGCATCCTCGCGCGTCGGGGGGCACCGGAGAACCGCGAGAAGGTCTGCGGGTAGTGGGCATAGAGGAAGTCCATCCCGCGCGGTCGCAGCCGCGCAAGACCTTCGACGACGCCCGCCTGGATGAGTTATCGGCTTCGATTCGCAGCCAGGGGCTCATTCAACCGCTGGTGGTTCGTATCCGGGAAGCGGGCGGATACGAAATCATCGCCGGCGAACGGCGGTGGCGGGCGGCCCAGCGCGCGGGCCTGCACAGCGTCTCGGTGGTCGTCCGCGAAATCGCGCACGCCCGGGCGTTCGAAATGGCAATGGTCGAAAACCTCCAACGGGAGGATTTGAATCCCATCGAAGAAGCCGAGGGGTTTGATCGTCTGATTCGAGAATTTGGATATTCGCAGGAGTCCTTGGCCGCGCGGGTGGGCAAGGATCGAACCACGATCACGAACGCCCTGCGCCTGTTGAAGCTGCCTCCGGGCGTCCGCGGCCTGGTCATCTCGGGACGGCTTTCCATGGGGCACGCGCGCGCGATCCTGGGTCTCGAAGCGCTCGCGGACGGCCGCGGCATGGCGCCGGGCACCGCGCCCGAATCGCAAGACAGCACCGACGTGGTCGAGCGGATGGAACGCATGGGACGCAGGGCCGCCGCGCGCGAGATGTCCGTGCGCCAGGTCGAGGTTCTCGTCCGCAGTGAAAGGAGCGCGACGCCGGCTGGCCGGCCGCCCGTCGTGGGACCGACATCCACCGTTTCGGGGCGCGATTTGGCGACTCGATTGTCGCATCGCCTGGGCGTGCGGGTGCGCGTCGTCGAGGCGGGGCCGGGCCGTGGACATCTTGAGATCCACTACGACTCCCTGGATCAGCTCGACGGCCTTCTGGGCAAGCTCCTGCCGTAGACGCGACTGACGCGATCTCGCTGGATTTTACCCCTCGAGCAGCGGCCCGGAGGACGCGCGGCGCGCCGCAGACATCAGCGTATTTCCCAGCAGCATCGCGATCGTCATCGGCCCCACGCCGCCAGGGACCGGAGTCATCGCGCGGGCGCGCGCGGCGGCGGGCGCCCATTCCACGTCACCGGTCAAGGTGCCGTCGGCGCGGCGATTGATGCCGACGTCTATCACCGTCGCGCCCGGCTTGATCCAATCCCCCTTGACCATTTCGGCCTGCCCCACGGCCGCCACCACGATGTCGGCCCGCCCGACCCGATCGGGCAAGTCCCGCGTGCGTGAATGACACACCGTAACAGTCGCATCCGCCAGCAGGAGCAGCGCCGCGATCGGCTTGCCGACCATGTTCGATCGCCCGATCACAACCGCATCGGCGCCCACGAGGGGGGTCTTCGCCTCATCGAGCAGCCGCATGATTCCGAGCGGCGTGCAAGCCACGAATCGAGGCTGGCCCATCAGCAACCGTCCCAGGTTGTCGGGATGAATTCCGTCGACGTCCTTGTCGGGATCGATCGCCAGCAACACGCGGCGCCCATCGAGCGGGGCGGGCAATGGCAATTGCACCAGAATTCCATCCACCTCGGGATCGCGGTTCAGCCGTTCGATCAGCGCCAACAGCTCGGGCTCGGCGACAGTGGCGGGCAAGCGATGGTCGAAGGTGCGAAAGCCGACCTCGGCGCACGCCCTGGTCTTGTTGCGCACGTAGATGTGTGACGCGGGATCGTCACCCACCAGAACGACCGCCAACCCCGGTCGAACACCGCGCGTGCCCAGCTCCGCCACGCGAACCGCCAGACCGGCACGCACGCGCGCGGCGATCAACTTTCCATCGATGATTTCCGCCGCCATCGGCATCGATATATCACGTCGAGCGCGCGGCGCCTGCGCGGCAACGAGCACCTGTGCTGCGCGCAACCCCCGCCCATCGGCGCCGATGGCATTGTCGTGCTTGCAACGTCATGGCTATCCCTCGGGCAAATCGCCCCCGCGCTATTGACCATCCATACGAGCCTGGTGGCGCGGTCGGCAGGTGTGACGACGCCGGTGGGTGCCGTGGCCGGCTCCGATGACGGAATCGTGGTCCTGACGGAGGCGGGCGCGCGCGTCCTCGATCCGTCGGGAGTTCGGCTCCGCACGTTCGCGCCACCCCCGGCGCGGCCTGCCGGGCGACGCCGGATGGACGTGGACGGGTCCACGGCGGCACCGGGGCTCCCTGCAGACGCGGACTGGGCCAGGAGCACCGATGCCGAGACCATCGCCGATACCGACGATCCGCGGCTCGCCGATGAACCCGATCCCGGTGCCGCAGACACCCTTGACCAGCCTTCCTCCGCGCGTAGATCGGGGGACGCGTTGGCGGCGCGCGATGCCGTGATCGCGGTGGGGGCACACACCGCATGGCTGGGACTTGCGGACGGTTTGTGGAAGGTCCACCTTGCCACCGGCACCGCCGAGCGCGCGGCGTCGGGCGGGTTGGACCCTATTGGCCGCGTCACGGCCAGCTCGGATGGTCGGGTGGTGGCGTTCGTTCAAGGTCAACGGCTGTACCGGTCGCGGGATGGCGGCCAGACCTTCGATTTCGTGGCGGCATTGAGCGCTCCGCCGAGATCTCTGGCGGCGACCAACTCGGGTGCGATCGTTCTCCTCGACCAGGCGGACGGCGTCGCGCGCGTGGTTGCTCCAGATGGATTCGAGCTCGCGTCCCTTCCGGTCGGTCGCGCCACCGATGTCGTCCCCTGCGGCGCTGACGCGCTGTTGCGGGGAGCAGGTACGCTGTTCGTCTTGCGGTGGCTCCAGGACGCCGCCGCGGTGGAGACGGTGCTCGGCGCCCCAACGGACATCGGTCACCTCGCTTGTAGCGCCAATGGCGGCCTTTGGGTTTCGAGCGGGCGCGAACTACGCTGGAGCCACGATCGGGGTCGGTCGTGGCCGGGACGCGAGAATCCACCGCCCGGAGCCATCGCGGGTGTTGCGATCGCGGGAAGCACGATTTGGCTCGCGGCTTCGTCGGGGCTGTGGACACTCTCCGTCCGCTCCCCGCCTTCGACGGCAGCCACACAAACCTGTGGTCCGCGTTTCGTTCCCGCGCCCAGAACAGGGAGCCCCACGGACCGCCGACCTTGGTCGAGATCGTCGCCGTGGTGG
>PMNO01000298.1 GCA_003161835.1 Myxococcales bacterium
TCGTCATTCGTTCGTCATTCGTTCGTAGCCGTGGGCTCCAAGCGCCATCGCTCCGGCGATGGCGTACGGGATTCCATCGGCGTCAAGCCGTCGCGCAAGGGCGACGGCGGCCTGGTAGACCTTGCCTTCTTTCATGAAGAACCGTTCGGCCTCTTGCAGCGCCCTTTCCAATCGATCGTCGACCAATCGCGCCCTTGCCGTGACCACGGCATGAAACCTAGCACGGGAATGCCGTTAGGCCGCGGCTCCCCCCGGGTTGCCGCTGTGCGCGGGTCGTTCGGAGTGCGGAGATGACCGACGCCTTTCCGCCGCGGGGTGCCAACGAACCCAGTGTCGTTGGTCCTGCGGTCTTCGGCGCGACCGCCGCTACTGCGAGAGGCAACAGATCGGCGATTCGCGACTGCATGTCGTGGTCAATCACCACGATCCCGAAGCGTTGCCCCTTTGCTCCAATCCTAGGTCGTCGGCTTGGCACGACGAATCCGTTCGCGCAGCGCGATGAACAACGCCGTCGCTGCGTCGATCTCCTCTTTGCGGATAGAGACGCTCTCGACGTTGATGCCCACCGGAATGTGCCGCGCGTGGGCGAAAGCCAAGACGTCTTCCGCAATCTCCTCGGCCAGGCGGACGGAGGTATCCAGAGTGTCGCGCGCGTCGAGGAGCTCGTTTTCCAGCCAGCGTGGCACCGCGATGCCGAGCCACTTGAGAAGGGCCAGCGTTCGTGGCGAGCCGCACGGGGAGAACGTGAGCACCACCGGCATGGGGTTCAACCCGCGCGCGCGTGCGGCGCGCGCGTAATCCGAGAGGAGCGATTTGCTGGAGCCGGCGTCATAGACGGCCTGAGTGACGAAGAAGCAGCAACCAGATGCCGCCTTGGAGAGCATGCGTTCGTGCTCGTCGCCGCGGCGGGTGTGGCGCTCCGCGATCGCGATTGCGCCGAGAACCAAGGCGGGCGCGTGCCGCCGGGCGAGAGCGTACGCCTCCTTGAGCGCCAAGCCCTGGGGGCTCCCGACTCGGCTGGCGGGCGCGCCCACCAGAACCGAGAAACGCGGCTCGGCGGGGGCGACGTTGTCCACATCCTTCAGCCAGCGCTCGAAGGTGGCCCGACCGGTGGCGGCGACAGAGCGGTAGACGATCTTCGCCAAGGGGAGATCGGCCATCAGTTCGTGGGCGTAAATGTCAGGCGCGAGGGTGGGAAGAAAGGGGAAGGGCCGNNCGTTCCTTTTGTGCGGCGACGATGGCCTGGACGCGCTCCGCCGGCGTGCTGAGCTTCGGGGGAGCCAAGCCGTAGAAACAGAGATCGGGCCGCGGTGAGGAGAGTCGATCGATGAGCGGGCTCATGGGCAGCCCCAGGTTACCAACAGCTCTCGCGACCCGCTGGACAACCGCGCTGGAAATGTGAGCCTTCGCGTAACCCATCGAGGAGAACAAGCCATGAAGACGCGCACACTCGGAAAGAGCGATCTCGAAGTCTCAGCCACCGCGACGATCCAGGTAGAGGGGGCGCGGTATCCCGAGGAGCTCGAGAAGCGTACGGGGCTCTGACGGATTCAGCGCCGGAGCAGCTCGCGCGCATCGAGCTCGCGGGCTACATGCAGCGCGATCTCGTCGAGAAGCGCGGCTGGATCTCACGAAGAAGGACTACGCGACGGCTTGGCCCTGGCTCAGCTCGCCGCCGCCGCGGTTTCTTTTCAGCCCGATTCAACAAGGTTCCTGCGCCGCTGGTCATCGTGGCGGCCGGCCTCGTGGGCTTCATTGTTCGTCGGCCATGAGCGCGAACCGTGCGGCCCTCGGGCGCACGCCTTGCGCGGCAGCCAAGGCCCGCGCAGGGAATGCGCCGCTGGCGCTCGCGCCCCGCAAGGGTGACGGGTGGCACCAAGGTTGCAATCGCACGCGCGAGGCGATGGCCCAATATTTCGATGGCGACGAAAGGAGTGGGGCGATGCACGACTGGGACGGCGGCTGGCACCGCTACGCAGGCGGCGAGATCACACGCGAGGAATACGCCCAAGTTCTCGAGGAGCCACGGGATTGAGCGGCGGAGCGGGGGCGCGACCTTCAAGACGACTCGTGATCGAAGGTGGCGTCGCGGCTGCCGTCTGGTTGGGAGCGGCGTGCAAGCGGCGGCCGCCCGCGCTGCTTGGGGCGGCGACGCCGGGCGCGAGCGGTACCGATCCGCCTCCGGTCGCGCTCGAGGTCGCGGTGCGAGCGGGTCCCTCGGAGGCGCTCCTCGATCCTGCGCGTGGTCGTCCCGCGAAGGTNNGCGGTTGGTCCCGGAGCCACGTATCTCTACGACTTCACCGTCGAGAACCGGCCGGGCCTCTATTGGTATCACGCCCATCCCGACCGCCGAACGGGCCCACAGGTGTACGCGGGCCTGGCCGGTCTCTTCCTCGTGGAGGACCCGGACGATCGCGCGCGCGGCCTGCCGACCGGCCAGGCCGACCTGCCGCTGGTGATCCAGGACCGCCAGCTCGGTCAGGACGGCGAGCTGCTCTACGCGCCGAACCAGATGATGGGCTTCCTTGGCGATCGGATCTTCGTGAACGGCCGACAGACGCCCGCCTTCACGGTGCGAGCGGGGAGCACCCGTCTGCGCATCCTCAACGGCTCGAACTCCCGTGTCTACAAGCTCGCCTTCAGCGACGACAGGCCGATGACGGTCATCGGCAGCGACGGCGG
>PMNO01000265.1 GCA_003161835.1 Myxococcales bacterium
GCGCAGCCCGTGCGCATGTAGAATTCCGACAGCGGACGACCCACCTTGGGCGGTGCGATGCGGGCGCACCCCTGGCCGAGGCACTGAAGGCAGGTCGCAGGCCCCCGCTTCCCCGAGCCCTTGCACCGCATGCACTTCGCGATACCACCACTCCCCGGGGGCCCCCACTCCTGCGGCATGGCGGCATGGACGTTGGCCCGGCTGATCAGGCGGTAGGTGTGCTTGACCATCGCCGGGGTCGGGCTCGACGTGCAGTAAAGCTTCTCGGCGATGGTGTCGACGCTAAGCCCCTGCTCCAACATCTTCGCCACCCGCACAAGGCGGTTCGAGACCTCGTCCCTGTGCTTCTTCAGGCTCACCGAACCCCGCGCCTCCACGTCCTCGATGTCGAGTTCAGCACCTTCCGAGCTCTGCGGGTCGCCGACTCACCCGGGGTCTCCGTGTCCGCCCAGATGTCGTGAGACGAGCCGTCGGGATCAAGCACCACCATGTACCCGCCCGCCGTCAGGACGAACGCACCGGGGACTCGCCCGAGGAAGTCGTACTTCCCGGGGATGCCGTGAAGGTTCGCCGTGCTCGTCCCGAACCACGCCGGGTACACGAAGTTTGAGACCGCGACCTCGCGCTTCTGCCCCATGACTGTGGCCTCGATGGTGTACTCGTCGGCCTCCACCGGGTCGCACACCTCCAGCGCGACCTCGCCCCCGCGAGGCATCGGCACCCAGGCGCTCGCCGTCGGGTCCACCGCCTCCTCGCAACACTCGTGGGAGAGCCGCGAGGCCATGCCCGGGCCGCCGAGCACGACCCCGTGGATGTAAACGTCCATTGTGTGGTAGGCGACCGCGCCCGGTATGCCCTTCGTGTCGATGGTGTCCTGGATGAGCATCAACCGCGAGACGCCGGAGGCCACTGGCAAGTCCTTCACGCTGGCGTAGAAGCGAACCGGCGTGTACTCGAGGCCGGTCCAGGCGGCGCACAGGTCACGGCGAAGCTGAATGTCGCAAGCTTCGACCGCAAACTGCACATCCACGTCGTCCATCGACGAGTTGTTTATGACGGCGATTTCAGCCACGTGGGAGCGTCGCCCACGCCGCTTCGAACGCCTCTACGTCGGTTCCACCGCGCCTGCGCACCGAGGCGTAGGCCATTCGCGCCTTGCGATTCGGCTTCTCGGCGAAGATCCCCTTGTTGATCATCTCCTGCTGCGCCTTCGTGGGCTTCACGCCCTGCTTCTCGATGGCGTCGATGAGGTCCTGCGGTTTGACCATGGTTACTTCCCGCCCAGGTACTGACCCGCGCGGTCATGCAGCAGTTGGGTCCGCTCCACCTCGGCCTTGTCCATGAGCGCCTTGTAGTCGAGCTGCTGGTCCGACTTGAAGAACACCTCCGAGACCGCGCACTTCACGGCCGCGAGGCCATCCGCACCCGCCCGGGCCGCCACGGCCGCGAGCGCCGCATGCCAGTCACCGCCCGAGAGCAGCGCCGAGGTCACATCGTCGAGCAGGTGGGCCGCGAGGTCGCGCAGCGCGGGCGCCCCGCAGTCGGCCGCGACCGGCTCCAGCACGTGAACCGGGTCCGGGATGGTCACGGGCGTCTTGCACGAGGCGCCGATGAGCAGGTAGCTGGCCAGTACGACGAATCCGACGGTCTTCTTCATGAACGCTTCGCTTTCTTGGCCTCTTCGGCCTCTTGATCCTTCCACGCCTGCGCAGCCGAAGCCGATTTTGCGGCGTCGAGCAGGGTTGCCCCGAGGCGGACAGCCACGAGCACCGACAATTCAACCACGAATCGCTCCCCGTCGCCGCACGACACCTCCAGGTGCACCTTCCCACGGACGTCGCGGACCACGATGCCGTCGCATTCGATGGAAGTCCGCGTGAAGTCGCCGTCGTCAGGCATCAGAAGGGGATTTTGCTCGGGTCATCGGGCTCCTGGGCGCTCACGACTCGCACCGAGCGCGCCGTGGCCACGTTGACCCACTTCGCCCAGCCATCCACCTTCACCTCGTTTCCGGACTTGTCCTTGATGGGCTTGATGGTCATGTCGAACTCGATGTCGACCTCCTCGCCCGGGGTGAGCGCCGCCAAGGCGCCGAGGTCCACGTCGTTCGCGAAGAACTGGAACTCGGGCTTCTGGGTGTACTTTCCGGTGGTGTACTCCACCTTGATGAACCCGACCTTGTCGAAAATCAGCGGATTGCGTCCCCTGCCAATGGGCGCACTCACGAACGCTCGGAGCTTCACAGCTTCACCGTCCCATGCGGACACTGGTGGTCGCCTTTGTGGCCCTTCGCGTTGCTGCACCGGTAGCCGAAGAACGTGGCGTCGCACCGCGCCTCCTCCACTTCCTCTTCATCTTCCCAATCCCGCTGAAGCTCGATCAGCTTCTTGGCCGTATCGCCTTCGCTGCCGCCGATCATCTCCTCCAGCACCTTCTTCACCGCGTGCTCAAGCAGGGCCCTGTCCTGGTCCGGCGGTACCGTAAACCGCGGCGGTGCCGGCACATCGTCNNACGGTTCGGAATGGGCCGAGCCTCACTCCGCCAATGTTCGAAAAGAACAAACAGTCCTCTGGCTCACCCGTGGGCATCTCGGTATTCATGCTGCCTCCTTCGTCCCCTTGTGACCATCATCTCCCAGAGTAACCTTGAACAACTCACGCGCGGCCGGCAGGTAGACCACGATCCCCTCGGGCTGCATGAAGCCAGGCGCCGCCTTGCTACCGAAGGCCTCCAGCGCGGCAAGCTCACCTTCGACGGCCTGCGAATGGAACGGACCACGGTAGAGCAGCGGCACGATTCCACAGCACGCGGGCGGCGGTGTCTCCTCCCAGCGCGACACGTTGAACAACGAAAACCGCTTCTCTTTCAATCCGTAGCGTCGCTGGATGNNCTCCGTAGTGGCGTCCGGGCCCGAGCGCGAGCAACTCCTCCTTGTGCTCTTCGACCCACCGCGCGAATCCGTAGTTGTCGTCATCGGGAGTGATCCAACGCGTTCGCGATCCGGCCCGCACCTCGGAAAAGTTGCTGATACAGATCTGCGCGTTCGTTCCGTCAATCTTTTCAGTGATGACGCAGTCGCGCTTCAGCCGATGGATCTTCGGAAAAGGCTCGAACTCCTCACTCATGGGCGTCTCCTCCCGTTGAAAATCCCACCGGGTCTTGGTCCTGGCGGGCCCGCAAGACGCGCTCCGGCGCTGAAAACTAGACGCCCCCACATAAGGAAGTCACCGGCAAGTGAAAGCTCCTTATGTGGGGG
>PMNO01000700.1 GCA_003161835.1 Myxococcales bacterium
TGCCGGCCTTCGGTCCGGCCCCCGACGCCCCGTTCCTCAACGGCTGCGCGGCCGGCTATCAGCCCCGGTTCATAGCCGGCACGGGGATGCAGACGGTGGTGTGCACGGCCTACTGCCAGCCCGCCATCACGTTCCAGGGCAACGGCTCGAGCGGCGTCGGCGTGCCGCCGTACACGTGCCCGGCCCGCGGCGCCACGATGGCCGAGTGCCGCTTTCTGTCCTGGGGCGACACCGGACCCGCCGCCGTCGACAACGCCTTCGGCGTCTGCTTCGACTACCAGAACTTCAACTACGACCACGACATGAATGCCAGCACGCCAAACATCCCGTTCCCGAGCTGCACGGCGGTGAGCAGCTCGGACCTAGACGGCAACGGAACGCCCGACTACCTCGACTGGGGCTGCGGCCCGCAGCCGTAGTCGATCGCACCGGTGCTCAACCGGTCACAGGTCAGTTGCGGAGTAGTAGACGCCCATGGTACGGACGCCAGCCACGGGGGATTGACCATGGGAGCGACGACCAAGCGTGTGAACCGAGACTCGGTGGCCCGGAGTGCGTGGTGGATTGTGTTGGCGGCGGCCAGCTTCTTCAGCGCCTGCACGGAGCAGGCATCACCCGCGCAAGGGGTGTCCGGCGACCCTGCAAGCGGGGTCTACTCCATCACTTTGGTCACGAGCACGGCTAGTAGCCTGCCCAAGTGCACTTCGGCGCTTTACGGGACGACGGCTTATGTTCAGTCGCCGGTAGGTCTCTTTTCATGCCAGGCTGGCATCTGGGTGCCGATCGTTTGTCTGACGGTTGGTGCGGGCAACGTCGCCTATGCGAGCGCGAGCCAGACGCTGTTGGCTTGCGTACAGGGCCAGTGGACACAGGTCGCAATTCCGTCGGGCCCGCAGGGACCAGCCGGACCCACAGGTCCAGCCGGGGCCAAGGGACCGACTGGCGCAACAGGCTCTATTGGCGCGACTGGAGCGGTGGGCCCCGCAGGACCACAGGGGGCTCAGGGTCTCACGGGACCCAAGGGCGAGGCTGGTGCTGTTGGTCTGCAAGGGCCTGCTGGTGTTGCTGGTCCACAAGGGCCTGTTGGCGCTGTTGGTCCGCAGGGGCCCGCGGGGCCTCCGGGCGCACCGGGCGCCGGAGGCATCAACGCAAGCAACTGGCAGACCTACGCGCCGAACCTCGCCGGGAGCGACCTCGCCGAAGCCGCACTCTCCAACGCGGATCTGTCCGGTGTAGACCTCACGGGCGCAAATCTGGCGGGCGCAAACCTGAGCGGCGCAAANNGCGCCTGGACAAGCAAGTCTCGTGGTGCCTGCCGGGGCGCGCAGCTTCGTGTTTCGGAACGGCGTGGCGACGGGTGCGAGCTATGCCGTCACGGTCGCCGCGCAGCCATACAGCCGGTCCGAGACGTGCACGGTGCAAAACGGCACCGGCGTCGTCGGAACTGGCGATGTGAGCGACATTGCCGTTACGTGCGCGCCGACGGGGTGCCTGGTTTCTCCATGTCCNNACGCCCAGCCGCTCGAGGTGATCGCCGTGCCGTGGGAAGCGCGCGACGGGAACATCGGCCATCCCGCGTACAACGGGCACCCGACGACGTTCAAGGCGATCGCCCGTGGCGGGAACGGTACATACCAGGTGGAGTGGGACTTCGAGAGAGACGGGGTGTTCGACCGAACCCTGAACGTGACGAATCGCTACGACCTATCGACGAGTTTTCTACTTCCACAGCAGCAGGATGATCGAAGGTTCGTTGCGACAGTGCGCGTGACATCCGGCGGACAGAGCGCAGTGGCTGATTGCCCGGTGCAAGTGTCCGCCGACGTTCCGCTCGATCCAGAGGTGGCGACCGACGCGCAGCAGCAGGTGATGCGCGACGTCGCCGTTGACGACGGCCTGTGGTTTTTGCACAACCGAATGGTTCGCATCGGTAACGAGTTCGATCCCCTGACGGGTGGTCAGCTCTCCGGCTACTTCCCGCAAACAAGCCTGTTTGGTGTCGGCAACGCTTTGAGCGGCATGTTTCTCGAAGTGTTGGCGCGTAACGGGCACCAGATTGCATTCCCGTCGGCGTACCTCGGCGACATGCCGAACGTGTTCGACAATGCAAATCGCTGGGCGACGGACCCGTACGCCGAAGATATGGCGCGGCTCTNNCGTGAACGGGCTGATGACACAGGCGTCCGTGGTTCTCGTGGCAACCGACGACGAGGACAACCGAACGGGTGTTTGGCCCGAGGTGGCCCAAACACCGATTCCAGGCACCGACGACGGAGTCGGTATCTTTGTCGGTGCGAATCCTGGTGAACAGTCGGTCGGCATCCACGCGAACGTGCTACGAGGCATGGCGTCCGCCAGTCTAACCGGGTACGTCGCCCAAACGGGCGATAGCAATCGCGTCCTAGGGCGTCGCTTCGAGTTCATCGTCCAGCAGATGGTCGATGCGCTCGTGTGGGCACAAAACGATTCGGCGTTCGTGGGCTCCTGGTACTACACGCCAAACGCTGAAAGAGACATTCTCGGGGAGTTTCAGGNNGATGCTGCGGAAGCGCTATGGCAAGTCGAGCAGTCGATGTCGTCGTCACGTGTGATCGTTCCGAACCGGGTGAAAGCGCGGCTGGCGCAGTACATTCGCGATAACTCGAACAGCTGTCCGCTCGGCGGAACCGGTGGCAGCTTCAGCAACGCCGGCAACAACGTCTGCGATTTCTCAACGACGGCGGCGCACATCTTTTCGCTCGGGTGGTTCGGGGCGAACTCCTTCGTCCCTTCGGATGGGCGACTGTCCTTTCCAAGTTACAACGGCATCACGCGCGGGCAGTTGCGAACGCAGTTTGATTCGACGCTCACGTTCATCTCCAACGCCTTTCTGCTTACATCNNCGTGGGACATGGGCTTTGTCGAAGGGGGCGACTTTGGCCGCACCGACGGGCGCGGCAACCTCTGGGGAATGGAACATTGGACGCGCGCCGCGCGCGTCGTTCAGCCGGAAATTGTCATGTTCGGGCCGAACAACCGCCCGCGGCTGTTCACCCGCTACCTGGTCGGAAATCAGGTGGCCGACGGAAGCTGGAGGTCACAGTTCACATCGGCGCTCAACAATCATCACGATGACGCCGTTAGTGCGGAGATACGCGCGGCATGGGCCATCATCACGTTGAGCTCAAACCGAAGCGTCTCGCCTACTGCGGTGGGCACTTTCGCGAACTAATCCCAAGGGGATGCCCCGCCGCTCTCGATGAGACTGCGTCTCGGGCTGGAGCGGAGGGGGAGGTGACG
>PMNO01000147.1 GCA_003161835.1 Myxococcales bacterium
GCCGGCCCTGGGAATTGGTGACTATCATGGACTCGCCCATCAAGGCGCGGGTGGTTATGCCCAGAAGACCAAGATAGACAGCTACTACTACTCCCAGGTGGCCTACCTGGCTCAGCAGCTCGACGCCACCATGGAGTCGGGGGGAACCGCGCTCGACCACAGCATCATTGGCGTCACCAACGACATGNNGAAAGACCGGCACCTACTGGAAGACGGATTCGGGAATAGCGCACAACATGATGCTCGCCACGATTGCCAGCGCGCTGGGAGTGCCGGGAACCAGCTTCGGGACCGGATACCCCGGAATCTTGCCCGACCTGATGGCATAGGGCGGTTTCGCGGCCGCAAGGGGGCCTCGGAATCCCCCCGCGGCAGCTACAATCGTCTGGCCATGCCTCCCGACGCATCATCACCCGGGCAGCCGTTCATCGTCATCGACGACTTTCTTCCCCCGGAGATTCAGCAACACATCTGGTTGTATTTTCAGGTCGAGAACTTCGCCCGCGTCGATGTGTCGACCCCCACGGGTCAATGGTCATGGCACGATGGTGCCGCGCTCCGCGGCCCGACCATCGGATACAAGACCAAGTGGCACGCCAAGTACCCAACCGGTACTGCGCTGGACGCTCTCGTGGAGACCATCGTCCGCCAGGAGGAACGGCTGCGGCCGGTGCTGGGGAAGCTCGGCCCCGACTGGGATGATTTCTCGGCCTCGCCGGCGCTCTATCCCAGCGGTACAGGGCTCAGCTGGCATCGCGACGCCGAAACCAACGCGGGCAGCTTCGTCTACTACGTCCATCCTCATTGGAACGTGGAATGGGGCGGCGAGCTATTGCTGGGCGATCCAGCGCAATTTGCGATTCCGGGATCGCAGGGGCCCTTCTTCAATCCGGCGCCGGCCGGCTACGCCGATGATGGGGCGGCGTGGCTCAACAGCCACATGGAGAACGAACGCGCCAGCGAAACGCTCATGGCTCAGGGCGCGGGATCTTTCGTCATGCCCAAACCCAATCGTCTGGTGATCATCCGCGGCGGACTGCCGCACAAGATTGCCAAGGTCAGCGTCGCCGCCGGATCGCACCTGCGATGCAGCATCACCGGGTTCTTCAAGCGCACCGCCTCGAAGCTGGTGCTCTAGCCCGCCATCAGACCGAGCGCCGCGCACCCTTGGATCCGGTCGGCCGATCGGCCACCCGAACCACGAATCTCAGACCCGACCAGACGTCGTCGATGGCGCAAACTTTATTGTCGACGAGCCCGGTGGCGAGGCCCATGCGGCGCACCTCGGCCTCGCCGAGATCGGTCGCGATGCCGGACGCCTTCTTCGGCCAACCGATCCACAGACCCCCGGCGGGATCGAGCCGGGGCAGCACGCGCGGCAGGTCCCGACGAAGCGCGGCCAGGTTTGCAACGAAACCCACGATCACGTCGAAGGGCCCCCGATGGCGGATGGGATCGGCGATCGTGACCCCCTCGGGCAAGGGCCCGAGCTGCACGGAAAAGTCCGGAGGCGGTCGCAGCAGGCCAAGACGCGCGTTGGGCTTGATTCCCAGCTTGCGCGGAAGTGGTGTACCGGAGTAGCCCGCCATGACCCGACTGTATCGCGACCGAGGAGCGCGATCATCAGGCCGGGGCGGCTCGCCCACGGTAGCCGCGGCTGTGCCCCACCCACGGCCGCCTCCTGTCGATACCGATCAACGACCTGCTACGGGCAGCGTCCGGTGGCCGAATTCAGGGACCCGCTCCCGCAAACGCAGCGCAGCCCTTCGGTGCAATGGCCGTGCAAGGACGAGAGAACTGGATTGTCATTGCAGGTTTGGTCCTGCCCCGGCGTGCACAAGGGCGGGTTGGTCAGGAACAGATCGGTCTGGGTCACGGCCGCGATCAGCTCGCGCAGGTTGAAGCCGGACCCCGCGAACCGGCGGTGCGCGTCGTTGACGGCGGCGCTGTCCTGATCGGTCAGATCCCGGCCGACGGCATACTCGACCCATTTGTGGGTCATGCAAACCTGCGCCTCGGGCGTCTGCACCAACACCTTGGCCAGCTGCGGAGCGCCGTCGAAGTAGGAGACGCCATTTTGAAGTTGCACTGTCTGTCCCGAGGCGTCGATGACCATCCCGTTCTCGGTCGCGCGAAATTGGCCAATCGGGTCAAAGTGTTCAAAGGCATACCCGAGGGGATCGAGTAACTGGTGACATGCTGAACACACAGGCTGGCTGAGGGATTCGGTCAGGCGCTGGCGGGTCGTCAAAACCCCTGGCGTCGTGGTCGGGGGGAGCTGGGTGAGGACACCCACTGGGGGAAGAGGTACCGGCTGACAAAACATCTTTGCCTGGATGAAGGCGCCGCGCCGCGAGGGATCGGTGTCAACCGGGTGGGCATTCCCCGCGAGGAAGCTCGGCTGCGTGAACAGGCCCGCCCGCTCGGTCGGATCGAGCGCCACCCGGCGCAGCGACGTCCCCGTGACTCCGTCGAGCTTGTAGATACCGGCCAACGCCTGGTTCACGAACGTGAACGGCGCTGTTAGCAGGGTCGCGAACAATCCGTCCCCGTCCAAGGTGACGTAAGAACCGAAGGTCTGGGTCTCGCTGGCCATCGCCCCCGCCAGATCGGCGTTGAACTGAGGAAACAACACCGGGTCCTTCGGCTCGATGGTCGTGAGGGCCGCCACGCGATCGAGGTCCAGCCACCAGCGATAGAACGCCCCGACACCATTCTGAGCACGGGCATCGATCAGCATCCGCAACGTCAAAGCACGGAGATCCTCGGTGGTCGCCACGGCGCCGGAATCGGCCATGGCCAGCAGCGAGGCATCCGGAGCAACCTGCCACAGCAGCCGAGCAACGGCGGTCACCGCCTTGCGCGCACCCATCGGCAAAGGGCGCGGCACCGCCGACCCACCCAGTCCGGTGATGCCGCCCGTTCCTGCTCCCCCCGTGCCCGGGCTACCACCGGTGCCGGAGATGATCGTTCCCCCGGTACCCCCGGCGCGCGCGCCCGCCGCGCCGGCCGTCCCGCCCGTACCACCGGTAGCTGGCTCCACGATCATACCC
>PMNO01000190.1 GCA_003161835.1 Myxococcales bacterium
GGATCGAGGATCAAGGCGCGCGCGATGGCCAGCCGCTGCTTCTGGCCACCCGAGAAGTTGGCCCCGCGCGCCTCGACGCGCGCCCCGTACCCGCCCGGGAGCTCGGCGATGAATCCGGCCGCCTGGGCCGCCTCGGCCGCCGCCTGCACCTCGGCGTCGGTGGCGTCGGGCCGGCCATAGCGGAGGTTCTCCGCGACGGTGCCCGAGAACAGCAGCGACTCCTGGGGGACGACGCCGATGCGGGCGAGCAGGCTCGACTGCGTCCAGCCACGGACGTCCCCGCCGCCGAAGCGCACCACCCCGCGGGTGGCGTCGTAGAAGCGTGGGATGAGCTGCACCAGGCTCGACTTGCCGGCGCCGGTCGCACCCAGGATGGCGATGGTCTTCCCGGGCTCGACCGGCAGGTCGATGTCCTGCAGGACCGGCTCGTTGGCCTCGCCCTGGTATGTGAACCACACGTGGTCGAAGGCCACGGCGGCCGGGGTCTCGGGTGGCAGGGCGCGCGCGTCCGGCAAATCCACCACCTCCGGCGCCGTGCCCAGCACCTCTTGCACGCGCGCCGCCGACGCCAGCCCCGCCGCCCAGGTGTTCGAGAGCAGCGTCATCATCACGAGCGGGGTCAGCGTGCTCAGCATGTAGTTCGTGAAGGCCACGATCTGTCCGACCGACAGGCGNNTCGCCCCGCACCAGCGACTTCACCAGGCGAACCCCGGAGATGTTCTCTTGCAGCACGCTGTTCAGCGCATCGAGCTTGCCCTGCACCGTGTGAAACAGCGGCTCGGTCCGCACGATGAAGAAGGCGATCAACGACGAGGTGACCACCAGCACCGGCGCGAGGGCGAGGGCCAGGCGAGGGCTGGTGCGGATCATGAGCGCCAGGCTGCCCACGATCATGAGGGGCGCGCGGGTCCCGATGCGCAGGGACACCTGGGCCAGGTTCTTGAATGCGGTCACGTCGCTGGTGAGACGAACCAGGAGCTGACCGGTGTTCTGGCGGTCGAGGTTGCCGTACGAGAAGCTCTGTATCCGCAAGAAGATGGCCTCGCGCAGATCGCGGGCCACGGCCTCGCCCACCCGCACCGAGTAGATGTTGTTTCCGATGGCGATGAAGGTGCTCGCCACCGAGATTCCGAGCATGAGGAGCGCGGTCTCGGCCACCACCCGGCGGTTGCCGAGGGCTATCCCCTGGTCGATGATCCGCTGGATGAGCCGCGGGATGGCGAGATCGAGGACCACGAGCATGGCGAGCAGTGTCAGGGCCGCCAGCGCCGGTCTCCAGTAGGGACGGACGAAGCGCAGGAGACCGAGCAGGGCCTTCGAAGGAGGGGGAACCGTGGACATCGGGCGGGAGTCTAGGAACAAAAGCCGGGGCGTGCTTCATGAAGATCCCGGCAAGTCGAGCCAGCCCGTCCTCGTCCCTATGGTCGCGAAGGCGATCGAACTCGTGGTGCGGACCTTCAAGGTGCAGTTCGTACCGAAGGCCGAACCACAAGCCGCAGCACCGAATTCGACTGCGCGGGAACTGCCGCGGTGGCCAGGGAAAGTCATCGGCAGCCTTCGTCGCGAAGACATCTATGCCGATGTCGGCTGACCCGGCGCGTGTCGATACGAACGTCCTCGTGTACGCCCTGTTCCCGGACGCCCCCCAACATGTCGCCGCGCGGGTGACCTGCCCCCCCGATTGGGTCCACTTAGGTGCGAGCACCCCAGCGGCTACACCAGAACTCACGTACTCCTCAGTACTGCGACGGCCCGTTGCCCAACCTCACGTGACGAGCGAACGCGCGCCGGCCCAGCGGAATCCAATCCAACAACGGCACCGGCGTTTTGGCGCGCTGGCCTAGGCTGCGCTCGGTCGGGGCATCCACCGCCTCGAACGCTGGTCGCGGCAAGACGCTGNNCCGGCGGCGCCGACGTTCCATCCGGTGAAGCCGTCGCAGTAGCTGAGTCCCCAGGCGGTTCCCCCGACCTTGGAAGCTTCGGCGGCCCAGAACCAGTACTCGGGCGCCTTGCAGCCGTTCGGGTTCCCGGGGAACGCGGTGCGGTTGATGGCACCGCCGACCAGGGCTTCGTTGACCGTCGACGCCAGCTCGTTGAGGGTGGGCAGGCGCCAGCCGCCATGACCGTTCAGGTTGAGAGCGGCGCAGTAGGCGGGCCCGTCGGCCCACGGCATCGTGGCCGGCGAGAAACCCTGCTGCCACGTCAGGCCCGTGTAGTTGTCCGTTACCTCGCCGCTCGGGGCGGCACCCGCGATGGTGTAGTGATTGGCGGGCTCCTTGGCCAGGACGTCCGCCGCTTCGCCGGTGCCGTTACCACGGACGCAGCGGGCGACGTTGTTGGTTCCGGTCATGGAGACAGCATTGCTGGTGAAGCCGTTCGCCCCATATCCAAAATGGAAGTTGCTGGCGCTGATCCCCAGGATGGTTTCGTACCACCACGAAGCCGTATCATAGTAGCCCCCCGTCACGGTGAAGATCGTCGGGTACCCCTTTGCCCCCAGGGTGACATCGGTGATCGACGCCATCTCAACGCGCGTAGGCAGCCGCCAGTCGCTGAATCCAGCGTAGGTGCTGGTTGCGAGGGCGGCGCAGCGATCGACGCTGGCCTGCCAAGTTCCCTGCGTCGCGGGATTTGCCTTCTCCCAAGTCAGGCACGTGATGTTGTCACGCACGGCACCGTTGCCAAGATCCGTGTAACTCTGGTGGTTGGGAACGTTGGCCGGGCTGCCGGCGGGATTGGGCATCCTCCAACACGCCCATTTGTGCGAACCGCATGTGGATTCCACGCAGCTTCCGCTCGCGCCGCCCGTGGCGGGGGCACCGCCGGTTCCGGTCGCGCCATCGCCGCCGGTCGCATTACCCGTCGCGCCGCCGTTCGCTTTGCTTCCCCCAGAACCGCTGCCGCCGCCGGTCCTCACGCCGCCGCCGATTCCGGTTCTGCCCCCGGTCGCGTTGGCGCCACCGGTGCCGGACGTTCCGCCCCGCCCACTCGAGCCACCGCTTTCGGGTTGTCCGGCGGCCCCGCCCGAACTTCCCCCGCTGGAAGGAGGCGATACACCGGCCCCACAACCGATCGCCGATATGACCAGGAACCCAACAACGAGGCAGGTGCCCGGACTCGGACAACGGGTGGAGTTCAACCCGCGTTCATGCGCCATCCCCATCCCTTCATTTTACTTCACGCGGCCCTTCACGCGGCCCTGGCCTTCGCGGTTCTTGACGAGCACGGCGTTCGTACGAAAGGCCAATAGCCGCAACAACGCTAGAGGGGCCGTGCGTCATCCCGATACGATCAGCTCCCGGTTGACGCGAAGATCGCCACAGGCCTATGGTTTTCGGCTCTTGCGAGAGCGGTGCTCGCCGCTGCAGTGGATGCGACCTTCCTCGAAGCAAACCATCGGTCGTGGCCCTTTCCGGCCATGAGGAGTGCCCATGCATAAGACCTTCAGTTCGATCCTTCGTGGCCTCACGCTTGCGGCCGTAGCCGCGTGCTCGAACTCGTCGTCGCCCGCGACATCCGGGGAGACGGGCGGTGCCATGAGCGCAACCGGTTCCTCTGGCG
>PMNO01000146.1:0-1104 GCA_003161835.1 Myxococcales bacterium
CCGCACGCCCAGGACTCCATCCGCATCACCCGGTTGCGTCGCGGTTCCCTTGACGTAGGGATAACCCACGACGTTGGTGGCAGCCAAGACCTCAGCGTAGTCGGAGACCATCGCGTCTCCCGCAGCGCCGCCTACTTTGTGTACGAAGGCGCGCCCGCCGTCGCTGGTCAGCAAAGTGGGATCCAGCAGCGCCGTGTAGACTGTGTTCGCGAACTGATCCAGCTTGCTGAACTCACCGGCGCTGCCCCAAGGCGCTGCCAGATCCGCTCGGAACATGGGCGTGTTGTGCATGGGATTGCCGTTGCCGTCGAAGGTATCGTCGAACATGCCGACCGGATACAGGTCCGGATCGTTCAGGTAGGCGTCAACCTCTGCCTCGGTCGACGTTTTGGTTAGCCCGGCAAAGGCTGCCTTTCGGCCAATGGTTTTGCCATCGGGTCCCTTCAGTTGCAGCAAGGGATAAAAGGCGCGGCTGTTGGCCGCCAGCGCGACTGCCGCACCGACGCGCAGGGTGTGTACCGCCGGCCCGTCCAAGCGCTTTCCAATGGAGCCGCCGGTCGGCAGATCGAAGACAGACTTGTCCGTGATACCGTGGCACAGCGCGCACGTCACCCCGACCTTGTCACCGGAGGCGACATCAATGGTGCCGTTGCTATCACTGTCCTTCGCGGCCAGACCGATGACGGCGTTGGCATTGATCAGCGTCAGCGTGGTAGCGGGATTATTAAGGATAGGGGCATTCGCCGGAGTCAGATCGGTCGTCAGTTCGGCGACGATTGCGGTCAAGGTGGCCGCGGGCACGGCGGCCGCCAAGGCATCGCTGTCCACTGAAAGCCCTGTCTTCAGTGCCATCACCGGCGTGACGCCAGCGGCGACTATTCCCTGGGGCAGGCGGAGCGCATCGGTCCAGAAGCCTTCGTTACCGAATGTCTCCAGGCGGAAGACGTCCCTACCGCGGGTGGCGTTGCCCAGAACGGGCATATTCGGATTGGTACCCCCAGCGCCCGCAGACCCCGCCGCGCCCCCGGCTCCCTTCTGAGTACCGCCCACTCCAGCAGTGCTTGCGCCGCTGCCCGCTGCGCCGACGACGCCCGCGCCCCCTCC
>PMNO01000146.1:1122-17412 GCA_003161835.1 Myxococcales bacterium
ACGCGGAGAGCGACAAGATCTCTCCGCGGCACAATTAGTACTGCGGCGGAAGTGGGTGCAGTTGTCGAGGCTGTCAAGTGGTTGTTCTGGAGATCGCCATGGGCCCAACGGGACCCTGGTTTGCTGAACTCGGACGAAGCACGGTTATGGCTCCGCGGCCCGCCAGTGACATCGCCTCCGCAGTCCTTGCCGTGCGGTGTCCGGATCGAAATCCTCGGTTTTTGTGAAACCTTTGAGCCGAGTGGCGCGTAACAACCACGATTTGCCGGTCAGGTTGCTCGGCCGACAATCGCACTCATGAGTGACCGCTGCTATCAGACGGGAGGTCCCAATTCCGGGCATCTCCCTAGCGAAAAGAAAATGAAGTCGAGGAGAAAACGATGAAGCTGATCAAGACCTGTTTCTTTTTTCTGGCTGTGCTTCTACCCACCTCATGGACGCTGGCCCACGCGGGCGAAGAAAAGGGCGGCGATATGGGCGGCATGGGAGGGGGTTCGGGCGCAGGTATGAAGAAGGGTAAGATGAAGAAGTCGAAGAAGAAGGACGGAGACATGGGAGGGATGGACAAAGGGGAGATGGATAAGAAGTAGAAGGCACTTCTTGGCCTCGATGCCGTCGAGTTCGGACCAACGCTCGGGCCAATTCGATCCGACCAGCGAGCCGAAGTGAGAGAAATTGGCCCCGTATTGGCCCGAGTTCGAAAAAGCGACCCAACCTAGCGAAAACGATTGCGACCCCAGCGGATTCGAACTCGAACCCGGAGGGCAGCTGGCTGGGTCGACTTCTCGGCTGCTGGCGACATCGATCTGGGGCTACACTTGCCCTCATGTCGATCGTCCTGAACTGGAACGGTGAGGCCCTCCCGGAACAGGTCCGCGAGCAGATGCCGGCCGAGTTGCGGCACCTCCCGCCCGGACGGTACGNNCGACGAGCAGGAGGCCGGCATACGAGCTGCCCTGGAGTCCATCCAGCAGGGCAAGGGGGTCTCCCTAGAGGCAGCGAAGGTCCGGATCGACCGGATCCTCGGCAGGTGAAGATCGAGCTAGCTCCCGAGGCGGTCGCCGATCTGGCCGCCCTGGTCGAGTACCTCCACCAGCGGAATCCGCAGCCCGCGGCGACGACTGCCGACGGCATCTTTGCCGTCATTGATCGGCTGGCGGCGAGCGAGTTCGAGGGGCCCGAATGCTAGCTGCGTGTCGCCTACGACTTCTCGCACCGTTCGCTCGGCGGCCCAGTCGTCACAAACGCGGCGTCAAGAGCTGGGCTCGATTCGGGAATTGGTTCGATCACTGTTGGCGTTTCGGCGCGATCTAGGATGCGGCTCTTGTCGGTGCCAGAGAAGCGCCCGACCTGGATCCAAGCGTCGGGGAAGTCTGCGTCCCTGGTGACGTGTGAGGAGCAGGTCCGACGGCGTGCCGTGCTCAGCGATAGAGAAAGAAGTCGGACAGCCGCCATCACTCGGCGGTGGCCACATCTGCCGGCGCCCCCTCTCTCCTCGCCAGCACCAAGAACGGAAGCGCCGCCAGCTGAATGATCGCGCCCACCCAGTACGTCCGCGCGTACCCCCAGACGTCCGCCGCCCGCCCGAGCGCGGGCTGAGACACCACGCCCCCGGCCGATCCCATCAGGTTGTCGAATGACAACACCGTTGCCCGTTGCGCCGAGGGGATGATGCCGTTCAGGTAGGCCTGCCGCAGCGGCTGGGCAACGAACCAGGTCAGCGCCATCAGCACCACCTCGACCAGCGCCCCCCAGAAATTTCGTGTCACGCCGAGCAGCGCCAGGCAGGCACAATTGGCGACGGTCGCCACAAGCAACACGGTCGTGCGGCGCGCGAACAGGCGCTGCACGGCAGGAGCGATGAACCCAGAGACGATCTGCGTCCCGGCGATGAGGGCAGCCCCCAGCCCCGCGACCCCGAACGCGCGCTGGTCGCCGTACAGCTGCAGCAGGTACGGCTGCAGGGCATAGAAGGCATAGACGCTGACGCCCGCGCTGAAGGGCGCCGCCAGCATCAGCCAGCGCACCGGCGGCTTGCGCCAGCCCTGGTCCAGTGAGTGTCTGAGCACCAGGCGCACCTCGGCCCACGCCGATCGGGTGGACGCGGGCGCTGGCGTGAAGCCCAGGTCCTTCATCAGGACGAAGGCCGCCACGAACAGGACGACGAGCAGCCCCGATCGCAGGACGTACGGTACGCCGAGGTTGGTCAATTGCGCCACGAACCCACCGCCGACCGTCCCCGCCAGCATGGCGATGCCCGACGCGATCTGCCCCCTGGCCATCACCGTCTCGAGCTTGCCCGTGAAGCCGGTGGCGGCAAGCGCGTCGACCAGCCAGGCCTCCGTTGCCCCCGAGAAGAACGTGAACCCCAGGCCCAGCAGCGCCGAGGCCAGCGCCCAGCCCCAGAACGTCGCGCGGGTCCGCCACATGAACAGGTACAGCAACGTCGAAACCAGCAGCGTCGCGGCGCCCAGCAGATACGAACGGCGCCTGCCCCAGGTGTCGGCGACCACGCCGGTCGGGACCTCGAAGACCACCTCGCCCAGCGTGAAGAGCGCGTTCGCGCCGAACGCCTGGGTGTTGCTGAGCCCAGCGTCGAGGAGGAAGAGCGTGTTTATCCCCCATATGAAGGATGCCGCCAACGTCGACAGCAAGGTCAGCAGCAAATAGATCCGCTGAACCCTCTTCGCCGCATCGGGGATTGTCGCCGCCATGCCGTCGCCTGCCCGAGACGGTACCCCTGGCCCGCTCGGCCGGTCCATAGCCGCGGTGAATCGACGAGACGCTCCGTGGCGCGCCCCCGGATGTGATCTCTCGTCAGAAACGGGACGTTCATTCGACGGGACCGTCGGGGGAGCACCCACCGTGATGGGAAGGGACGCGGTTCGACCTCCTCCTGATGCGTTCGCGCCACACGCAGTCGCCGATGCGCGCTTGGGAAGCCACGGAATCGATGGCACGGCACTTGAACCAGGCCGCAACATGCGCACAGACGTCTCATGGCTCGTCTCCGGGGCTCTTCTGGTCGCGGGGTGCGGCACGTTCGTCGAGTTCACGCCAATCAACAGTCCTCCACACTTGCTGAGCCCGCGATCCCCCGAATCGGTCGAGGTGCTCTCCAGCGGCTCCCCCGCCCGTCGGCATGTCGACGTTGCCTTGCTGGAAGTCGAGCAAACCCACAGTTTCAACGAAGAAGGGACGGGACTCATGATTCGGCGCTTGCGCGAGCACGCGGCGGCCATGGGGTGCGATGCGGTGGTGCTGGGCGGGGTGACGGATCACCAAGGGGCGCAGCCGGGCTCGGGCTGGGATCTCCTGGATCCCGGATCAACGAAGCGACAAGCGACGTGCGTCGTCTACGACGACCCGGAACCGGTGGGATCGCTCGAGCCCGCTCGAGCTCCGGTCGCCGGTGCGCAGGTCGTCCGCCAGCGACGAGACAACGAAGACCCCAGTCCTAGCCCAGGATCCGCGGGGAGATGAATGTGACGATCGGGCCGCCAAGGGGACAGTGAGTTTAGTGCGACCAGCCGCGGCAAGTCGCATACCGGTTTTGGCTATTGACTCAGGCTGCGTCGTCACCGCGCTCCGCCGGACCACGGCCCTCTTCGGCCTCGGCTTGGTGGACACACACCCGACAAGACGTTCACGGATCTGGCCGCGTCCAGCGAGACCTGGCGTTCGGAGATCCCAATGCCGAGCTTCAGCATTTCGCCATGGATCCGCGAGGCGCCCCACAGAGGGTTGGCCTGGGCCACCTGGCGGACGAGGTCACGCGTGTGCCGATCGCTGGGGTGCGGCCTCCGCTGACGCGGAGGTCAGGCGGCCAGACGCTCGTATCGGTGGTGCAAGCCACCGACCTCTGGTATCTCGACCACCTCGCCGATCTCGGGCGACATCACCGCGCGCGAAGCGGGCGCGTCCTTGCTGAGAGACAGATGCGTGCGTGAGTGACCATCACGTCCTCGCTCCTGGGCGGAAATACAGATTGGGGTAGATCGGCAAATGACGCACAGAGACAGTGGCCCTTGTTCTCACTCTCCTCCGGAACACGGGTTCAAGGTCGCGAATCCCGAGCTGCAGCAGGCGATCGCCGCCGATCGAGAACGGCTCCGTGCACGACCGATCGGCGGCCACCTCAAGGCGTGGCCACCTCGCTCGCGGCGGCGTATCGCCTGCATTATGCCGAGGTTACTCGGCAAGGCAACGCGGGGGAAACCGATCCGTCGCGCCTGGACGCCGAAGTCGCGGTCCGCTTGCGCCTGACCGGGCACCACCGGCACGCGATCGCACGCGCCATCCGGGAGGCCGCCGAGGCGAGTCACCCGGGGCGGTAAGAGAACGAAACCTCGCTTGATACGCTCCTCACCACGATTCGATGCCTTCCCGGGTCGAACAGGCGTCCCACATTCATTCGAGGGTCGTGGCGTAGGTACGTTCGATTTGGATGCGTTGATAGAACGTCGGCCGCAGGGCCAACTCATCGGTCGGCCGATGACTATTTCAGAGACCGGATGATTGTCGGATGATAAACGCGCCTTTGCGTCCAGCTCGCGGCGCAAGCCAAAATGGCCCCCAAGGTGATATCTTCCCAGCGAGATGCCCGAGGTTCCGCTTCCGACACCGGCGCCGCGTGAGGAGCGAAGGAGCGTGCCGGACCCCAGCGACCGCGCACCGTCGCCGCCGCCATTTTTGGCCATGGCGGACGTGGACCTGATGACGGCACTGGTTCGCGGCGAGCGTGAGGCCTTGGGTGAGCTCTACGATCGGCACGCGAACGTATTGCTGGCGCTGTCCGTTCGGCTGGTCGGGATCCAGGCGCAAGCTGAGGAGCTGGTCCACGACGTGTTCATCGAGGCGTGGCATCACGCCCGCGACTTCGATTCCACGCGTGGCTCGGTGCGCGCGTGGCTGCTGACGCGCACCCGTTCCCGGGCGCTGGATCGGCGGGCGGCGCAAGCTCGGCAGACGAATCTGGCCCGTCGCTTATACGCCGACGCCAGTGTCGTCACTGCGCCGACGCAGCCCGCGTCTTTCGACGCAGGGCGCGTCCATCGCGGCCTCGGCCAGCTGGCCTCCGACCTTGTGGCGGTGGTCGAGCTTGCATATTTCGATGGTCTGTCGGCATCGGAGATCGCGCGCGCCCTGGAAATTCCGATTGGAACGGTGAAATCGCGGCTGGCCCGCGCGTTGTCGGTGTTGCGCGAGGACTTGGCCGTCGCCGGGAAGGGAACTCCGTGATGTCCTTCGAGGATCTCTTGTCCGAGTATGTGCTGGGCACGCTGCCCAGTGAGCAGCGCCGCCAGATCGATGTCCTGGTGGCGGACTCTCCCCAAGTCAGATGCCAGGTGGACGCCGCGGCGGAGGCGCTGGCCCTCGGTGTCGCGCAGGGACTCGGCCCCGTCGCTGCCGCGCGCCCGTTGCGGGAGCGCCTGATGGCCACGCTGGCCAGCCCGGATCGGTTCGCCCCGTTTCTGCCCGCGCTGATGAAGCTCTTCGAGCTTCCGGCCGAAACGATCCGCGTCCTACTGGCACGCGCGGAAACGGACGGCGCGTTCTGGGAAACTCGCCTGGACTCGGTGGACTTGCCGGGCACCGAGCTCTTTCATTTCCAGGTCGGCCCCCACCTGGCGGTTGGCGGCGCGGCCGGCGGCGTCTTGCGGCTGCGCCCCGGCGCCACATTTCCGCGCCATACGCACGGGGGCGAAGAGACGACCTTCGTTCTGGAGGGGGCATTGCGCATCGAGAATCAGCTGGTGGGTCCCGGCGCGACCTTCGACGCCGCCATGGGCGCGACCCACGAATTCTCGGCCGCCCCCGAACGTTCGCTGCTGATCATGGTCCTGCACCACGGAATCACCTTCAGCGACTCCACCTCGGCCGTCGGCGCGATCTGGACCTAGTGCGCTAGACGCCACGGCTTCAGCCTCGGGTCAACCACTGCAGAAAGCGGCCACTGATCGTCAGTGGCTGGGCGGGGGCCTCGTTGATGATCAGGGCGACACAGGGCTCGTCACCGTCTGTCCGCTGCGCGTGGCGATCGCCCGGGAACATCGTGGTAGCGTCGCCGCGACCCAGGTGGCCGCCGGCATCGACCAGCCCGCCCGAGAACACCACCGTGTGCTCGGGCCCGCCATGGTCGTGATTCGGAATCTTCAGGCCCGGACTGAAGCGCATGAGGCGGGCGCGCCAGACCGATGGAATTCCCAGGTCGATGGCGCGGATGCCCGGAAGCAGCGTCTGCCACGTCACCGAACCTCGCGACAGAAGCAGTTTCGACAGGGCGGGGGGAAGCTGCGGCATGTCTGCGGGAAGGGCGGCTGACGGCGACAGCGCGGAAGCCGCTGACTGCGCGGGCATGTCGGGCAAAGCGGCGAGATCAGCCAGCAACCGGGAGCGCGAATGTGACGGTGACGCATGTGCCGGCTGCCGCGCGGCCAGCAGCGAATCCAACGCGGCCTCGTGCGTGGCGGTGCCTTCCTGACAGGCCCTGCACAAGGCCATGTGACAGGCGATCGCCAGGCGCGCCCCTTCCGAAGCGGTCCCCACCGCGAAGCCGCGAAGAAGATCGTCGGAAAGGTGGCGCCGGGGTTCAGTCACAATTGCCTCGCTGAAAGTCTACAACGTCCCGTGCAGCAAACGGGCCTTCTCCAAGACAAGACAAGACAAGAGAGACGAACGCGGAACCTCCCGGGACCGGACGGAGGAGGGGAGGGGACGAGACGATTCCGCGCTCGTGTTCTTCGAGTCTATCGGGCCAGCAGCGGGTCGAACGCTGCGGGATCCGACGTGTCGATGATGACCTTGTCCTCGACGGTGTCGGCTGGACTGACCTCATCGGTGTGGTTCGTGGTCAGGTCGGTGACCCAGTCGACCAGCGGGATCCCCGCAGTACCGCCCGCAGCTCCGCCCGCGGCGCCCATGGCTCCCGCAGCTCCCGCGGAGCCGGGCGCGCCGGTGGTTCCCGCGGAGCCGGTAGCCCCCGCGGCCCCGGAACCGCCGGGGCCCCCNNCCGCCGGGGCCCCCGGCGGCTTTCGTTGCAGAGTCGCAGGCACCCACCAGCGAACTCAGTGTAAGGAGACACCCCAACATCGTGTACTTGAAGATATTCATCTTGACTGTCCTTTCTCGCCCGTCGACCAAGACTAGGACGCGCCGCCGCCCGCGCCTGGAAGCGGGGTCTTCAAGTACGGGAACGTCACATCGAACTGCGAGTCGGCCTGTAGGACCGCGTCGGTGAAGCCCAACTGACCTGAAGGCGCGTCCGCTGCCGGTAGCAGGTAGCCCATCGACACGCGCAGCGCGATGTCGACCACGTCGTCGCCGGGCCGACGGCCGTTGGGGAACCCCGCCGGATCGCAACCCGGGTTCGTCAGCGTCAGGGTACCGTTCACGAAGCACAGTGCAGCACCGAGCGCGGTTTGCTGACCAGGGGCGGTCACGGGTAGGGCCGTGTTCAGGCGCAACATCTCGCTGACCGAGCCGTTCTTGTTCACACCGTCGACGCCAGTCAGGAAGGCCGCGACCAGATCGGTGCGAGGGAACTTCGTGGGCGCGACCACGCCGGCGGCGCCGAATAGGATCTCGATCAGCGCGGGCAGCGTCGGGTTTGTGACGTAATCCGCGAACTGAGCGTCATCCTTCGGCTCGCTGGCATTGAAACGATTCTTGTCGCGCAGACCGATGACGACCTCGTTCACCAGTGGCGCTCCCAGGCGAGACACCTGCGTCCAGGCTCCCCCTTCCAGGGCCGGTTGCTTGTAGGTGGCCCGCGGATTCAGCACACGCGCCTGGCGCATGCTGGCCGTGGTCCACGCCCCTACGACGTCGCCCGTCCCTTTGACGCACGCGATCGGCAACTCCAACTCCAGCGACGTGATGTTCTTATCGTCGATGGTCGACGGCGCCGCCGCCCGTCCCGCGGCGGTATTGCCACCCACCACCACCGCCGCCGGTGCGTTGACGAGATCGAAGATCGTTCCCAGGTTGACCGCGAACGATTCCTTGCGCTGCCCGACGAACATGCGGCCCGGCGTAGCGCAGCCGGGGATCTTGATCGGGTAGATGTGGGCCGCGGCGTAGGATGCGTAGTCGGGAAAGGACTTGGTCCCGATGTTGTCCGTCGGCTTCTCGAACGCCGTGGCGCCGGTGGTCGCGTTGGTGACGTCGCTTCCCCCTTTCCCGCGCCGGTTCCCTCGCACGGCCTTCACGGTGAAGGATTCCTTCACATTCAGCTTGGTGCTGTCGGTGGCGCTAACGGGCCCGACGTTGAACAACGGCACGGCCACACTTTTCCCGCCGATGTTCAAGGTCACGCCGCCATCGCCTGCCAGCTCGTTCTTGAAGCGAAATTGGAAAGTCAGGTCTTCCTTGGCGTCTCCGTCGTTGTCGATGTGGATCTCGTACAGCGCTTCGGGATCCATGGTGAAGTAGTTAGGGCCGCCGTACGCGTCCTGCAGCGGCTGGTAGTTGGCGATCAGGGTGACCATGTCGGTCTTGCCCGCCTCGTAGCTGCGAAAGAAATAGAAGTCCGTTCCGTCCACCTTCGGGTTCTGGGTGATGAACGGCGCTTCACGATGGCTGGACGCCAGGGCCACGTGGCCCCCCGTCAGCAAGGGAAGCATGGCAGTGCAGGCGAGTAGCGCCTGCGCGGGTCTTTGAAGGCTGCGAAGTGTTGGTCTCATGTTGGTCTCCAGATGTGGTCTTGGTTTGGTGATGGTCACAGGGTTGCGAAGGCAGCGGCGACGCGCTTCGCCTGGGCATGAACGTCGGAGGTCGACGAAGCCGGCGTCAGCGTCAGCACGGTGGTGCGGTTGCGGGTCAGGCTGCGCCCGGGAATCAGGCGATCGAAGGTGCCATGCGAGAAGGCCAGCCCCCGTTCGGCTTCGTCAGCGCTGCCGAATTCGCACACCGCGACGGCCAGCCCGATGGCAGTCGTGCCGGCCGCGCAGTAGCGAGCACCGATGGTGCGCGCGAGCACCTGCTTCAGGGGGGACAGCGTGACACCCGAGCTCTGGATGGCGCTGGCCACTTGCTCGACCGCCGGCATGGCCATCGGACGCGCGCCGCGCTCGCGCGCCAGCAAGCCACCCAGGCTGGGCGCTTCGATCGGGGGCGCGGCAGGCGTGACGGCGGCAGGCGCGACGGCATGCGGGGGCGCTGGCGGGGCCGGTCGCGCAGGCGGCGCACAAGCGGTCAGCGCGGTCATACCCATCGTCAATGCAGCCACAAGGACAGGAAAGGTTCGTTGGGTCATCAGGATCTCCATGGCAAGAGGCGAATTTCGGTGGCTCGTTCGACGAACCAGATCGCCGCGAGCACGACGATGGCCGCCGAGCCCGCGGGTAACGTGAACCTTCGATAGAAGCCGGTGCGGCGGGCGAGAAAAGCCAGCGGCACGAAGCCCGCGACCAGCACCAACTGCCCCGCCTCGACGCCCAGGTTGAACCCCAAGAGCGCGGTGGCCAGACCCGCGCCGGTGATTCCCCCGTCGGACAGCGCCGACGAGAATCCGAATCCGTGCAGCAGCCCGAGTGCGAACGCCACCACCCAGCGGTCCCGACCGAACAACGGTCGCACGTTGTTGATGGCCGCGATGACCACGGACGCGGCGATGGCCGGCTCGGTCAGGCGCGACGGCATGCGCGCCCATCCCAAGGCTGCCAACGTCAGCGTTACGGAATGGGCAAGAGTGAAGGCCGTCACGATCCTTCCTACGTCCGCCAGCACCGATCGGATCGTGCGCGCCGGTTGCCATGCGCCCGATTCGCGGCGAAGCACCGACGGAAGCAAGAGCGCCAGCAAGAACAGCATGTGGTCCAGGCCCGCCCAGATGTGCAGCGCCCCCTGAATGACGAACGAAACAAGGCTGGGGGACGAGGCGGAGTGCACATCACCAGTCGCGGTGACGGCCTGGGACAGCACGCGGGTGTGGTCGTGCGCCGAAAGCACGATCGGCCGTTCGTCCGGCGAGGCGGTTAGAACCCGCACGATGGCGCGATGCTGAGGATCAACGTCGAACAGCAGCCGGTAGTCGAGCGTCAGCGCCTCGACCGCGCCCGCGGGGCCGGTGGCGCAGGCGATCCGCAGCGGCAGGCGCACGTATTCGCCGTCCGAGTGGTCCACGACCTGCACAGCTTCGGCGTCGACGACGCAGGGCCCCGCTCGCGTGCCCAACGACAACCGCGACAGCGCATGCTCGCGGACAGCGGCCGCGCGCCCCGCCAGTTCATCCCCGGTGATCGCGCCGTCGCCGTCCGCGTCCAGACGAACCACGTAGTCCAGATCGCGAATCGCGATGTCCCAGCTACCGACGTGAACAGCGGCGGACCACCCCGGCACGCGCGCGTCCTTCGAAGCTGGAGCCGTTCCCCTCCAATCCAGCGTGAGGTAGCTGTCGCTTGGCTTGTGGGCCTGCGCAACCGCCGACGCGAAGAGCGTCGCCGCCACCAATGCCCACGGCACCGAAACCACCATCGGGCGCCGGTGAAGGCCGGTGCGCATCACGAGTGCCCTCGCAGGGCGAAGGCCAACTCGTGCAGCAGCCGCCATTCCATCCGGGTCTCCCTCAGCCAGAGCAGCACCGGGGCGGCCTGGCGGGCGTCGCGCGCGGCCAGCGCGGCTTCCAGCAGGACGCGCGCATCGGCCGGTTCGCGTTGAACCTGCCAGTTCGCGCTGGCGAGAGTCAACGCGCGGGTTGGATCGGGCTCGGTTGCCAGCGCAAATCGCGCTTCCTCACGGAGGTGCACGCGATCGCCCCGCAGACGACACGCGGCGAAGCGCGCCGCCATTTCAGTCACCGCCGACGCAGCCGACGTCGATGCCATGCCGTCAGCGCGCGCCCCCGTGCCGACCGCAGCCAGCGCCTTGCGCAGCAGCAGCCCGTCGTCCTCCTCATGGCCCGTTACCAGCGAGGCCACTTCTGCTCCGCGTCCGATATCCAGCAGCAGGTCGGCCAGGGTGGCGCGCGTCTGACCATCGTTCGGTGCGATCGCCAACGAAGATCGCAGAAGCGTCTCGGCGCCGTGTACGTCGTCCGACCAGCGCGCCAAATCAGCGAGCACCGCGCGAGCCCAGACCGTCTCGGTCAGGGTGGCCGCCTGTCCAAGCACGCTGGCCAGCGACTCCACTGCCTGCCCGAGGTGGCCGGTGACCCCCAGCACCGGCGCGCGGCAGGCCGCGTGCACGAACCCGGACGCGAGCCCGGTGAGGCGCTCACAACTCTCCAGCGCCTCGGCGTAGCGACCGCGCACGGCGAGGACGCTCGCGCGCGTCAACCATGGCTGAGGTTCGCGCGGTGACAGCCCCACCAGCCGATCCAGATCTGCCAGCGCCGGCTCGAACTCGTGCCGCGACTGGCGGATCGTGGCCCGAAGAAGCAGCACGGCCGACGGAGGTACTGGCAGGTCCCACCAGGGCGCAAGCACGCCCTCCGCACGGCCGAGATAGCGCGGATCCGCGCGCTCGCGTGCCGTGCCGATATCCAGTCGAGCCAGTCGCAGGGCCGACGTCAGGTCGGTCGGAGTCCCTCGCAGACCCGCGCGAAGCCCCTCACGCTCGATGGCCGAAGGATCCTTCGCGCGCGCGGGCACGCGGGCCAGCACGCGTGCTCCGCTTGCGCGGTCACCGCCGTCGAGTGACCGCGTTGTGTGACCGCGCGAACGCGCCCTCTCCCACGTGGTCCCGATCGCGATGATCAGCAGCACGCTTGCCACGATCGTCGCCGCCGCCCGCCGTTCCTTTGCTTCCGTGCTGCTTGCCATCGCAGAACCTACGAACGGCGACCCTCAAAGGATCGCGAGATTGAAACCCGATGCCGAAATTCGTGGGCGCCGCGCCCGACGCTGACGCCGCTTCAGTCCAGAAATAGGGTCGCCATGACCCGCAACGTGAGCGGGTACGCCGGCGTGTAGTCGACGTTGTCGCACCCGCCGAATGTCCCCACCGGTGATCCGCTGCCTGCCGGCGCCAGGCGTCCCCGCGAACCGCACGAGAAGCCGGCGGGCACGGGGCTACCAGGCAAAGGCTCTCCCGGCAGGCGGCTGACGGTCGAGAACTGCGCGGAGCGAAACGTCCGGTTCAACAAGTTCTCGACGTCGAGCGAGACGTCGAACCAGCGGCGACGGTAACCGAGGTGCAGGTCGACCTGCGTGAAGCCCGGCGCGACCAGGACGCCGTCGTCCGACGCCGGCCGATCGCCGATGCCGTAGAAACGCAGACCCGCGCGGCCCATTCCAGTCCCAAGCTCATGACGTCCCGACAGGCCGCCCGACCACGTCCGCTTGGGGGCGAGGGCCAACCCACCGCCGTTTCCACCGTCTGTGCTGAATCGCGACTTGGTGGCGGTGAGATCGAGTTCGGCCGCGAGCCACGGCAGGATCTCGTAGCGCGTCTCGAGCTCGACGCCGCGGCGAACGCTGCCGTCGCTGACACTGGTGGTGCCGTCGTCGCCGTTCCAGACGGTCTCCTGGTCGAGGCGAAGCTGCCACAGCGCCGCAGCCACGTCCCAACGACCAAACAGACGGGCACGCCCCCCGAGCTCTTCGCCCACGGCCCGCGTGAGGGGCGTGACGGCCGCGGCGACGAAGTGGCCTCGCACGTCGTTCGAGTGAAATCCGTGACCGTAGTTGGCATAGATGTCGACGGCTGCACGGGGTCGATTGATCGGCGTGACGACCAAGCTGGCCTTGGGGCTCAGCTGATGGGCGGCATCGACGCCGCTCTTGGGCGCGCTCGGCTCGGTGCTGCCCAGGCGATCGTCCACAGCGAAAGACAAGAGATCCGCTCGCCCGCCCAGGTTGGCACGCACCCATGGCCAGGGCGTGATCTCTTCGTTCAAGTAGACCCCCACCGAGCTTTGGTGCACGTCGTTGTTGCGAACCGCGCTCTGCTGTTGCCGCGCCACCGTATTCCAGAGCTCTTCGTGAATGTCGTCATTGCGGCCCTCTGCTCCAATCGTGGTGTCGAACGTCACCCCGCCGAGCTGGCGCATCACCCGATGACTCATCTTCGCGCCATAGAAGGTGCGACGGTCGATCTGCTCGATCTCGTCGCCGTTGACGGGATCGTTCAAGTAGAGCGTGAAGTTGGAATACAGATTCAGCCGGTACGTGCCGACGTAGGTGAGCACCTTGAACTCGCTCGTCTCTGTCGGGCGCAAGCGGTACTGCACGAAGGCCTGGTGGCGCGATGAGTTGCCGCCCTCTGCAGGATCCAGCGAGCCAAAACGCGAAATGAGCCCTTGCTCGACCGCGCGGTCGGGGATCTCACCGGAGCCGTGCCAGTTGCCGGAATAGCTCATTTCCCCCACGGAAAGCGTGGCGGTCGGGGTCGGATTGAAGGTCAGCTTGTTGAACAGCTTGTANNGCGAAGGTGGCTTTCGTTGTTTCGGGCGCGTCATCGAAGCGCAGGCTGGCGATGGCGAGACCGCGGTAGCCAGCTGCCCCGTGTCCCGGCGACGTCACGAAGGATGCACCCGCGCTGCTGTGCTCGAAGTCATTGCGCGACACCATGTTGACTGCACCCGCGGTGGCAAAGTCCCCCTGCGCCGGGAAATACGGCCCCTTGGTGATCTCCACGCGTTCCACCACCTCGGGGATGATGAAGTTGGTGTCGGCAAAGCCTTGCCCGTGGGCGTGGGACACCAAATTGATGGGAACGCCGTCGATTGTCAGCGCCAGATCGGTGCCATGGTCCGCATCGAAACCGCGCAGGAAGTATTGGTTGGCTTTGCCGCCACCGGAGTGCTGGACAACGACCAGGCCCGGGGTGACGCGAAGGATGTCTTGCACGCCACCAATGGGCCGCAACGCAAACTCACGATCCTGCACGGTAAAGGACGACGCCGCACTGATGGGACGCGAGGTCAGCACCAGCGTGGACTGGTTGGCCGAAGTCTGGGTGGCGATTGGCACGTGCGCAGGGCGAGCGACCGCCGGCAAGTCAGGCACCGGGGCGGGTGGCAAAGCGGCAGCTGGTCTCTCAGGCAAATGAAACTCGTAGGTGAACTGGACGCTGGAGGGAATGGCGATCCCGTTCTCGAGCGCGGGGGTGAAGACGAAGCGCCGGGCCGCTTCGGCGGCCGCCGCGTNNGGCCGCCTCGTCGAAGCCATGGCCCGCAGGCATCGTCACCCGAACCGCCGTGACCTGACCGCCTGTATCGACGGCCAGCTCGAGGCCGACGTTGCCCTCGCGGTGCTGTCGTCTCGCCTCGTCGGGATACGGGGCGTCCGGGTGAGACTTCAGCGACGGGGGCGTCAGGGGAGGCGCGGCGCTGGCCTCTGGCACTGGCGCAACCACCGACTGCGCGTAGGCCGGGAGTCCAGCAACGGCGAGGGCGGCCGCACCGAGCGGCAGCGAGAACAGGAGAGCGGAGCAACGGGGACGGGAACGAATCGTCATGCTGATCTCTCGAGGCGAAGGAGTTCGCGGAGTCGAGTACGCATGGCGGCGCGGTTCGGATCTCGCCAGAGGCACCTCTTCAGTCCGCATCCTCCGCGTCCCCGCATCGCATTTATTCGATCCACAAGCTAGGGTGCCACGTATCAGGAGGACCGTGCCACAGCGATCCCACGTTCACCTCCGTTCGTCTGCGCTCTTTCGGCGGCCGCTTGGGCGGATTTTGGGTGGGGGGGCGATCGTGACGTCCATTGTCTTGCATGGCGCGGCGGCCGCTCTTGCCCTCGTCGTCCTTCCGAGCGTGATGTCGAGATCGGAGGTGCGTCCTCAGGAAGGACCTGCCGTCGTCGAGATCGATGTGGTGACGCCCACGGAGCCGGAAGCTACTCCCGAGTCCCCGGCGTTACCGCGTGCAACTCGTCGCCCGGCGCCCCCGAAACGGCCCCGCGTCGCCACCGCGCCAACGTTGTTGGTCGCCCGACCTGAGCGGGCGGCCCCACCAGAGCCCGAGAGCGCTCCCGTTCGACGGGACGAGCCGGCCCGTCCCGTCGTGGCTCGCTTTTCGTTGAGCGCGGGAAGTATCGCCGGACGGTCCGACCGCGGTGGCGTCGCCGCCTTCGGTAGCGCGGCGCCCGCAGACGGTGCGGGGCACGATGCCACGAGCGCGACCGGTGAAGGCGCGGGGCCGCTGCCCGAAAGCGCCGTCGACCGGCCCGCGCAGCTTGCGACCACCGCTCCGCTTCTGTACCCGGAGGCAGCAAGGCGCGCAGAGCTGGAACTCGATCTTCCGATCGAGATCGTCGTCTCACCTCAGGGCCGCGTGCGGGCCGCAATCGCCCTGGCGCACCCTGGCTACGGACTGGAAGAAGCAGCACTCACGGCCGTTCGTTCTTACGTGTTCCATCCAGCCCGGCGGGCAGGACGAGAGGTCCCCGTGAGAATGAAGTGGACGATGCAGTTCCGCCTCCGGTAGGGGCCACGACCTCAACCACCGGACACGCGGCCACGTGACCGGACGAGGTACACGCTCGTGGCGATGAGCGCGACCGGAATGACGTGCGTCAAGTGAGAGGTCAAGGCGCAAAGGACGGCGACGTCGCGCGGCGCCCCGCATAGGACCAAGGCCATTGTGGCGCCAGCCTCGAAGGCGCCGAAATTCCCGGGCAAAGTCGGAATCACAATGGCGGCGTTGATGCCCACCAAGGTTACCAACGCCGTGCGGAAACCGAGCGGCAGCTCGAAAGCTCCCTGGAACAGCATCAACATCCCAATCTCGCTCCCCCACCCGACGTGAGACAAGATCACCATCGCCGTCACCCGGCGAGGCGTGGATGCTTGCGTCGGCCACCGGCCGGCGGCGGGGAAGTTTACCGATTGGGGTTTGTCGGCGTTTGATGCACAGATTGTACGGCCGGCTTCATGGGTGACAGTGGTTAGTCGGTAATCTGTACCATTTCGCGGGTTTGGCATCGTTGTGACCGGGGCGCCGAGGAGTCAGATGTATGTGCGCGGGCGTCGTTAGACCCGATGTGGCATCGGTTCCCCCCCTCGTATCTTGGGCGGCCTCCACAATCGCACCCGTTTTCCAGGGAGACTCTTCATGCATACGATCCAGAGCAAGCGTTCGATCCTCAACATTCTGGCTGTGGCGTCGCTGCTAGGGTTTGCGTGCTCGAGCGGCAGCACCGGCGGCGCGGTTTCGAATCCCAGCGGAGGTGGCTCGGGCGGCAAGGGGGGAAATATCGTCGCCGGGAATTCCACCGGAGGTAGTAGCTCGGGTGGTTCCGGCTCTGGCCTTACCCCAGGGCCCGGACCTGACGGCAGCGGTGGAGTATTGGGCACGGGGGGAGCGACTGCGACCGGGGGAACGGTGGGCGGTGTTGGCTCCGGTGG
>PMNO01000146.1:17494-17792 GCA_003161835.1 Myxococcales bacterium
GCGTGGGTCCGGTCTTCGTCAGCGCGGAGTCGAGTCGCGGCCTCCTGGCTCAAGGGATGGCTTCACAGCAGTACTCATTTGTGGTCAACGCGCGGCCGATGGAGGGACAACCGAACCACGCCGGGGGCCCGGAGGGATACCCTGGTCTGGATCTGTTCTTCTCCGGACCCACCGGGCTCAAGGTCTCGGGAATCGGATATGCGCTGGCTTCGGCAGCCACCAAGCCGGTCATGGTCTACATCGCGGGCGACTCTACGGTGTGCGACCAGACCGGAAATGTCTATGGTGGATGGGGTCA
>PMNO01000268.1 GCA_003161835.1 Myxococcales bacterium
GTCGGCGAGGTCGGCGAGGTCGGATTGCCGGCGCGCGCAACCGACACCTCGTCTTCTCGCTCGCGCTGCTGGCTGCCCAGGGGTGTCAGAGCCGGCACGCCGATAAGGGTTCAGACGGCGCGGCGGACGGCGCATTCGAGGCGGCCACGCCTGACGCGACCGCTGGTGCCGTCGATATCTCCAGCGAACGCGTCGTTCCAATCACGGCGCCCGCCGATTCCACGGGTGGCGCGAGTGGCGGGCCTGGAGGGTTTGGCGGGTTTGGCCTGGCAGGTTCGGGTGCTGCAGCAGGTGGCGCGCCGGGTGGGGCAGGCACGGCGGCTGGAGGAACAGCGGGAGATAACGCGGCTGCGAGCGGGGGTATGAACGCCGTCGGGGGCGGCACCGGCGCGACAGCCGGCGCCGGTGCCATCGGGGGCACCGCTGGAGCAGGACCGGTAAATGAATGCCTGCACCAGGCCGAGCCGTCGTGCTTCGAGCCGTGCGGCGGCGATCCCTACGGGATTTGGGTGCTCGAGGATTCTTGTTTCGCGACCGCAAGGATCACGAAAGGCTCGTGCGAGACAACCGTTCGCGGCACTCCGGGAAAAAATGTCCTGGTCATCGAGATACTCGAGAACGGCACCTTCTTGGTGAACGGGACCGAAACCTGGTCCATCGCTGCCACGATGTCACTCGCATGCCGCGGATTGGCGTCAGCCGACCTCTGTAGTTCGGTGGCATTCAACTCAGACGCGCTGTTGTTTTCGTACACTTCAGCCGTCGCTTGCACGGCGTCGTCGTGCGGAGAATGTCAGTGCGCTGCCGCCGACGTGCACGGACTGACTCCTTTCTCGCTCGACATGCGGCCCGGCCGCCAGGTGGGAAACTATCTGCGCTCGGGCCCTTACACGCTTCCCTACTGCGTGAAGGGGGACGAGATGTGGATCGGCGGTGCCGCCCTGAATGACACGCCGAAAGTCTCCTACAAGTTCCGCAAACGCAGCTGTCTGGGGACGACCACACCCTGTGCGTCCCGGACTGCCGCCCAATGTGACCTCGGACGGGGCTGCGGCCTCGGAGCTTGTCTCCCGCTCAGACCCACGCAGGGCAGCATCTGTGGGCAGTGGTCCGAGGAGGTCTACTGCAACATGGGGCCGGGGTGCGTCTGGCGGCCCGATGTCTGCGTGGGCGTGCCCCAGGTCACCTGCGACATCTCCGACTGCGGAGTTCAGCCGGGCTGCACGTGGGGCGACCCAATAGTCGGATGCCAAGGAGACTCCGCCTGTGGCGCCCGGAGCGTGGCCAACTGCGCCGGCGCGGACGCGCATTGCGCGATCGAGACCTTCTGTCAGGCCACGAGCACCGACAATTCGGACTGCCGCCAGATAACCAATGCCGTGGACTGCGCCAAGGCCCCCGGTTGCGTGCCACACCCCTCGTCGCCCACCAATCCGTGCACGGGCCGAACCCCTTGCTCCGCGCAGACCGACGCGGCGGTCTGTCAAGAGTTGGGTTGCTATGCCTCGCAGATATGCGCGGGAACGACGACCCCATGCGCGGATCTGCCCGTCTCCCAATGCACGACCATGCCCGGGTGCTATCGGTCATGGTGACGTTCACGCACATCGCGCCCGCCGGGCGACCTGACTCGGCAATGGAGAATCGATGAAGAATCGGACGATGGGCATGCGTGCTGGCGCGATCGCACCGACCGGCGCCCTCACCGGAACGATGGCGTGCTTATTGGCGTCGTTGGTTGTCCTGGACGCGTGCGATTCAGGACCTCGCGGCACGACGGGAGGCGCCGGCGGCTCATTCCAGTCCCGCGACGGTGGCCCCCCGGATGCCATCAGTGGCGGCGGGGCGATGGGTGCGAGCGGTGGCGGTTCAGGGGGCGCCGTCGCGGGCGGTTCTCCTGACGCGGGCGGCGGGGCGGCTGCGGGAGCCCTCGGCGGGAGCGCGGTCGCCAGCGGTGGCGGTGGTGGTTCTGTCGGAATCGCCGGTGCGTCTTTTGGCGGCGCCGGGGGAGTCGGCGCCGTGGGCGGCGGTGTGTCTGGCGGCGGGGGCGGTGTTGGGGGAGTCGCTGCCGCTGGCGGTGGCGTGTCCGGCGCCGTGGGCGGTGGTGGAGGGTCCGGCGCTGCTGGTGGTGGCGTGGGTCCTGTGTCGAGCATGGCCGTCCAGGAATGCAATCAGCTGACCACCACGCTCTGCACGCGNNTTTGGTCTCACGGCCCCCACGTCGTGCCTGGCCCCGATCACGGCGATTCCGCTCGGCGACGCGCAGACGAAATGCTACGCGCTCGTCGATCAGCTCTGCGTACGCGCCCTGCAGTGCGCCGGCCGGACACCCACCAACAGCGCCATCCAGAACTGCGAGGACGACGTCACCACCACCTCGCCAAATGGGATTCCTTGTTTGCTGGCCTCGTCGGTCGGACCCGAGTACGCGCAATGCATCGCCGCCATCCCGGCCCTGGCTTGCGGGAGCGGAGGGGCTGGCGGCGGGGGGGGCGGTGCCGCGGGAGCCGGTGGCGGCCTGCCGGCGACGACGATCCCTTCATGCGCGAAGGCGATCGGGTTTTCGCCATGAGCGCAGTCCTTCGAAGGGAGAATCGGCAATGACCACCCGACAAAAATCGCGCAGACTGTTCTTGGCCGGGGCCGGCGGCGTGACCGTGGCGCTGCCCTTCTTGCCATCGGCGTTGTGGTCGCGGCGCGCGGGCGCCGCCGTCTGCAAACCCCCGCGGCGTTTCATGGCCTGGTTCGCGCCCAATGGCTTCAACATGCCGGACTGGACGCCCACGACGGCGGGCACCTCGACCTGGGCTCTGACGCCCATAGCCGCGCCGCTGGCGCCGATTCGCAAGAAGATCGCGATTCTGACCGGGCTCGATCACCAGGACATCGCCGTGCCGGGCAATCCGCCCGGCGATCACGGCGCGGGAACCGGCTGCTTCCTGAACATGATCTCGGTCTTTGGGCATGAGACCGACCCGGCGCGCATCAGCCTCGATCAGGCGCTGCTGCCCGTCCTGAACGGCGCTTCGGACTGCGGCGTGCCGCTGTTGCCGTCGATGCAAATCGGNNTGGAACAACGGCGCGCCGCTGCCCAACGTGTACGATCCCCAAATCTGCTTCGATCGGATGTTCGCGGGAGGCGCCGACGGCGCGGCCCAGCGCCTGGCGGAGCGCAAGAGCATCCTCGATGCGGTTCTCGGCCAGGCGCAATCGCTCTCCCTGACGCTGAACGCGGCGGACCGAAACCGATTGGACGAGCACACCACCTTCGTTCGGAACCTGGAAACGCGTCTGCAAAGGCTGGGCAAGAGCGGCGCTGGCGTCACGGGCGGCCCCCTGTGCACGCCGCCGGCGCGCCCCGAAGCGTCCGTGCCGCTGAATTTCGATCGCGGAATCACGCCGAGCGCGGTCGTTCAGACCCACGTTCCCCTTTTCGTCGATCTCATGGCCGTCGCGTTTCAGTGCGACATCACGCGTGCGATCACGTTCATGATCGGCAACGGGACGAGCAACAATGACTATGCCTTTCTCACGGGGAGCTCGACGCCCCATCACGGTACCTCCTCGCATGGTGGGAATGCCACGCAGCTCGCCAAGCTGACGTTGATTGATACCTGGGAGGTGCTGCAAGCGTCGCTGTTGCTCCAGCGACTGGACAGCATGCTGGAGTCAGACGGGAAATCGGTCCTGGATCACACGACCTTCTTCTTGAGCAGCGACATCGCCGACGGCAACACTCACAATCACTGGGATTTGCCGGTGCTGCTGGCCGGCGGCGCGAGCGGCGGCCTGAAGATTGATGGGCGCCACATCAACTACATTCCGGAGATGACCTTCCCGCGGCCGCTCGTCGGGCCGCGCAGCAATGTGCAAACGGGCCGGGTGTTCATCTCCATTTTGCAGGCCCACGGCATCATGCAAGATACGTTTGGAATGGCGACCGGCGGACCGTTGCCTGAACTGATGCCCTGAACCCCCGAGCCCCGGCCCCTTCAGGCCGCCGCGTGAGCGTGGGTCTGATCTTCGAGGAAGGTGATCAGGCGCTCGCGGTACGTGTAGTACTCCGGGTGCTCCAGCACCGCCGCGCGCTCGCGGGGGCGCCCGAACGGCACCTCCATCACCTCGCCCAGCCGGGCGGCGGGGCCGTTGGTCATCATGGCGATGCGATCCGAGAGGAACAGCGCTTCGTCCACGTCGTGGGTCACCATCAAGGCCGTCTTTCGATTCTGCGACCAGGTATCGACGAGCACCTGCTGCAGCTCGAAGCGGGTCAGCGAATCCAGCATGCCGAAGGGTTCGTCCAGCAGGAGGACCTTGGGATCAAGAGAAAAGGCGCGCGCGATGCCGACACGTTGCCGCATGCCCGACGACAGCTCCGCCGGCTTCTTGTGCAGGGACGCGCCCAGCCCGACCGACTGCAGGCTGCGCACCACGATCTCCTCGCGCGCCTTGCGCGATGCCTCTGGCTTGGCCTGTTCGACGGCCAGCATGACGTTCTCGAACGCCGTCATCCAGGGCAACAGACACGGCGACTGGAACACCACCCCGCGGTCCGTGCCTGGCCCTGGGATCTCACGCCCGTCCACCAGCACGCCGCCCTCGGTTGGCCCCAGCAATCCGGCCGCGATCGACAGCACTGTCGACTTGCCGCACCCCGAGTGTCCGATCAGGCAGACAAACTCGCCCTTGTGCACGGAGAAGTCGAAATCCCGCACGATGACCGCCGGCTTCCCGGAGGTTTCGTACGACTTCGTCAGGTGGGAGAACTCCAGGTACCGGTCGGCGGCCTTCTGGGCGATGGTGTTCACGCCGCCACCGTCTGGGTGGCCGGTGTCCACCCGAGCTGGCTCTGCGGGTCGGGCTTCCTGCGCCCTGGACCCAACAGGTACTCGATGACCGTGTTTCGAACCGCCTTGAAGGCCGCGTCGTGGTTCATCGCCTTCCGATTGCGCGGGCGTTGCACGGTCACGTCGATGGCCGGCCCCAGGGTGGCCCCGGGCCCCATGCTCAACGGGATGATTCGGTCCGCCAGCAATATGCCCTCGTCGACGTCATTGGTGATCAATACGACGGTCTTGTGATTCCGTTCCCAGATGCGGCTGATCTCGTCTTGCAGCGTGGCGCGGGTGAGCGCGTCCAGGGCGCCAAGCGGCTCGTCCAGCAGCAAAACCTGCGGATCCATGGCCAGCGCGCGCGCCACCGACACGCGCTGGCGCATGCCGCCCGACAGTTCGGACGGCTTCTTGTCACGGGCGGCGGCCAGGTTGACCAGCGCCAGGTACGTCTCGGTGTGGGCCGTCTTTTGCGCGGCTGTCCAACTCTGGAACGTCTGGTCGACCGCCAGGTAGACATTCTGGAACGCCGTCATCCACGGGAGCAGAGAATAGTTCTGAAACACGACGCCGCGGTCGGCTCCGGGGGCGGTGATCGGTTTTCCGTTCAGCAAGACCGTCCCCTGGTCGGGGGCGGTGAGGCCGGCGATCATGTTGATGAGCGTGGTCTTGCCCGCTCCCGAGTAGCCGACGATNNCCGTACCCCTTGCTGACGTGACTCAGCTCCAGAAATGCCATCAGGATGCCTTCAGTCGCTGTTCCACCAGGTTCATCATGCGGTCCAGGATGAAACCCACGATGCCGATCGTCAGGATGCACAGGATGATGTGCTCGTAGATCAGGCTGTTGTATTCCTGCCACAGGAAGCCTCCGACCCCGGGGCTCCCCGTCAGCATCTCGACGGCGACGATCACCAGCCAGGCGATGCCCAGGCTCAGGCGGAAGCCGGTGAACATGTAGGGCAGGGTCGCGGGCAGNNTCCTGGGGGATGGAGCGCACGCCCATCGCCGTGTTCAAGACCGTGGGCCACATCGAGCAGATCGCAATCGTGAACAACGCCGCTGGCCGGGACTTCTCGAACAGGACCAGCCCGAGCGGCAACCACGCCAGCGGCGACACCGGCCGCAGCACCTGAATGATGGGGTCGAGGCCCTTCGAAAACAGCTTGGAGCGACCGAGCAGGAACCCGAGCGGCGTCCCCACCAGCAACGCCATCGCGTATCCCTGCGCCACCAGCCACAGGGAATACCAGGCGAAGCGCCCGATGCCTTGATCCAGCTCGCCGCGCTTTTCGAACGGCGCGAGCACGAAGGGCTTCGAGACCTGCCAGGTCTTGAGCGGCGACGGGAGATTCTTGGACCAGGTAGCCGAGCTGATAGCCCACAACGCCAGGATGGCCAGCACCCCGAGCAGCGGCAGGATGAAGGTGGAGGCGTCGACGCGCGCTTTTTCTTTCATGACGGTCGTGGTCCTTTCGAGCGGGTCAGTCAGGCCTTCAAGCTGTTCACGGCGAAGGACCTGGCGTATTCCTCGGGCTTGGCGGGGTCGAAGATCCCGCCGTCGAAGAATTTCTCGGGCTTGTTGTCCACCCCCCCGTGCTTGACGCCAATCTCTTTCATCGCCTCTTCATAGATGTCGTGCCGCATGACCTCCTTGGCGACGCCCTTGTAGTCGGGAGCGACGGGCAACATGCCCCAGCGCCGAAATTGCGTGAGCCACCACATCGCGTACTTGGGCTGCGGAAAATTGCAGTTCCGCGAGCTGAAGATCATGTAGTTCGGGTCTTCTTTTTTGCGCCCATCCCCGAAGTCGTAGTGCCCTTGCATGCGCGGGAGGATCAGCTCCTTGGGGCAGTTGATGTACGTCGCCTTGGAGACCAGTTCCGCCTGTTCGGGGCGGTTCTTCAGGTCGTCCAGCCAGACGCTGGCCTCGTGCAGCGCCTTGCACACCGCCTTGACCGTCCTGGGATTCTTTTCGGCAAACTCCGCGGAGAACGCGCAGACCTTCTCGGGATGGTCTTTCCAGATGTCCTGGGTGTTGATGGCGGTAAAGCCGATGCCGTCGGCGATCGAACGTGCNNCCATCCATCTTGCCGATCTTCATGTTCGCCACCATCTGCGGGGGCGGGATGACGATCAGCGAAACGTCCTTGTCTGGGTTGATTCCGCCTGACGCAAGCCAGTAGCGCATCCACATCGCGTGGCTGCCGGGCGGAAAAGTCATCGCGAAGGTCATCGGCTGTCCCTTGGCCTTGGCCTCCATGACCAGGGGCTTGAGGGCCTTGGGATCGGCCTGCACCTTGCCTTTCAGGCTATTGGCCAGGGTGATGGATTGGCCGTTCCGGTTGAGCAGCCAGGGAATGACCATCGGTTTCTTGGGCGANNTTGGAGACCGTCGAGTTGATGCCGTATTTCTTGAACAGGCCCTTTTCGTGCGCGATCACGATGGGTGAATTGTCGGTCAGCGCGATGATGCCGAACTTCAGATCGGGCGTTTCGGGGCCCTCGCCGGCAGCCCAGCTGGCGCGGGTGCTGATCAAGCCTGCCCCGCCCAGGAGGGCGGCGGCTCCGCTCACGAAAGTGCGGCGGGATATGGGCACCGAGCCCGGGCACGACGACGGGGACTCGGGCCCGGCAGACGAGGCCGTCGGCGGCAAGACGGTGGGGGCTTTATTGAGTGTCATGTGAACCATTGTGGCTGGCGGTAGGTTTCGGGGGGTTTTCGGAGCGAGCGCATCGTCGTAAATCTTTTGGCCTTCATGTGGTGACCGTCCAGATACGTGACGTTGACAAACCGGCTCCGCTCACGGCGATGACGAACAGAGGGTCAGATTCACGGCGCACGCCTTGTAGGCCGGCTGGCGCGAGTAGGGATCAAAGGCGGCGAAGGTCAGCTTGTTGATCGTCGCACCGTGCATGGGGATGAACACCGCCCCCGGCTGAACGGCGTGGGTGACAAAGGCGCGAACCGCCAGGCTGGCCCTCCGGGAGCTCACGCTCACCAGATCGTTGGTCACTATCCCTCTGGCCCGCGCATCG
>PMNO01000314.1 GCA_003161835.1 Myxococcales bacterium
TCGGTCTCCGGCTGGTCACCGGTCGCGACGCCCGTGGTCTTGTCGTTGCGGTACCCGTAGCCAGGGGGAAGGTGGACCCCGTAGACGGTGTGACCGGAGATCGTGAGCTTGAGGGCCGCCGCATCGGCCAGGGTGTCGGGTGTCGCCTTCCTTTGGCCGGCGGGTGCCTGGGTGAGATGATTGTTCTTGCCCGACTGGTCGTAGATGATGGAGATCGTACACGTGGTGCCCGCGCAGAAGGTGTCCTGCGTGGCGGAGTTGGCGAAGCCTCCGGCGGTCAGCACCCCGATGTCCTTCGTCGTCTTGTCCGACGCGCGCGTGACTTGGTAGAGGTTTCCAGAATAGGCACCGAAGAGCGCCCGCACCGTGCTGTGCGCCGCGACGCAGGGGGTGCTCCCCGATGCGAAGATGTCGCAAACCCCGGTTCCACTCGGCATTCCCCCGGTGCTCCCACCCGTGCCGACGACGCCCGAGCCGCCGGGGCCGCTCCGACCCGCAGCGCCGCCTGAGCCGCCGGGGCTTCTGCCGCCGGTTCCCGGAGAGCCCGTGGTGCCGCCGGAGCCGCCGGCCTGCCCGCCGCTCCCTCGGGAGCCGCCGCTCGCGTTGGTGAGGCCGCCGCTGCCGGTCGAGTCGATGGAGCTCGGCGCACCACCCGTGCCAGGGGAGCCACCCGAGCTCGGCACATCAGACCGGCCGCCGCTCCCGGTTGGCCCTCCGCCAGTGCCGAATGCTCCCCCGGACCCCTGGTCGCCCCCTGAGCTCGTGCCCTTGCCCCCGCTTCCACCGCTCTCGCTGCTGCTTCCTCCGGCACAACCGCTGCCGAGCGCCACGGCGACGCCCAAGAGCAACGGCAGCAACGCCAGCTGGCCGGCCGGAATCCACGAAAGTCCCGAAGTCTTCGTCAATTGCAAGTCACCTCACCACGTGAGTGTTTCACCAGACGGAAGTTCGAGGTGCGGGGGACCTAACGGCCGCTGCGCCAACAGGGCGGTGGGGGAGATCGGGGAACAGGTGGCGCGGCGGGTCCGCCGGGCGGCGTTTGTCTGAAGCAATGGCTCAAAGAGAGCGACTGGAACGCCGATGCACAGGGGGCGCTTTCGTCGACGCAGACTGACATTTCATGAACCCTGACAAACCGGCCGATACGGGCGAATCCTCGACGACCGGTTCGAGCGGGATCGAGCGCGGATCGGCCATCGGACGCTACCTGGTGCTGGGCCTGATCGGCAAAGGGGGCATGGGCGAGGTGTACGCGGCCTACGATCCCGAGCTGGATCGGAAGGTCGCGTTGAAACTGCTGCGCGTGCAGGCGACCGCCGGCGTCGATCCGTCCGAGAATCGCTCGCGTTTGCTGCGCGAGGCGCAGGCGATCGCAAAGCTCTCGCACCCGAACGTGGTCGTCATGTTCGACGTCGGGACCTTCAACGACCGCGTGTTCTTGGCGATGGAATTCGTCGACGGGTACACCCTGGGTTCCTGGCTCGAGGCGAAGGCCAGAGGGTGGCCCGAGATCATCGCGACCTTCGCCGCGGCGGGGCGGGGATTGGCTTGCGTGCACAAGGCGGGCCTGGTGCACCGTGATTTCAAACCCGACAACGTGATGATCGGATGCGACGGTCAAGTACGCGTCATGGATTTCGGCCTGGCGCGTGCGATCGGCGAGCCGTCGCTGATCGCCGCCACCCCCAGGGTGGACTCCGCCACGCCCGCGCCCGAATCGCGGCTGACGGTCACCGGAGCGATGATGGGCACGCCAGCGTTCATGGCCCCCGAACAATTTCGAGGCGGCACGATCGACGCACGCGGGGATCAGTTCAGCTTTTGCGTGTCGCTCTACCAAGCCCTTTACGGCGAGCGTCCGTTCGCGGGCAACGGGCTTCATGAGCTGACCAAGAACGTCCTGGCGGGACGTGTTCGCGACGCACCGTCTGGGACGCGCGTGCCGGGTTGGGTGCGCCGGGTTGTGTTGCGCGGCCTCCGCGTCAATCGCGCCGACCGTCACGCGTCGATGGACGCCTTGCTCGCGATGCTGGCGCGGGATCCCGCGCGCACGCGGCGGTGGTGGGCGGTGGCGGCGGCGATCGGGACGCTGATCGCCGTCCTGGGGGTGAGCCTGCTCCGCGCCGAACGCCAGCAACAAGTGAAATGCCAAGACGCATCGGTGAAGCTGGCCGGGATTTGGGAACTTCCGAATGAGAGCGGGCTTTCACCCAGCAAGGAGGCCGTCCGGCGAGCGTTCATCGCTACGGGAAAGCGATACGCCGCCGATTCGTTCGCCCTGGTGAAGTCCACCCTGGATCGATACGTCACTGCCTGGGACCGCATGCACCGCGAGGCGTGCGAGGCGACCAACGTGCGCGGCGAGCAGTCGGCGGACGCGTTGGATCTGCGCATGAGTTGTCTCGCGGATCGTCTCTCCGAGGTTCGCGCGCTGGCGGCGGTTCTGAAGGACGCCGATGGCGACGTGGTCGGCAAGGCGGTCGCGGCGTCCCAGTCGCTGAGGCCCATCGACCAGTGCGCCGACGTCGCCACACTGCGATCGGTCATCAAGCCGGCGGACGATCCGGCGGTGCGGCGGGCCGTGGCCGAAACGCGGAATCAATTGGCCGATGTGAAGGTCCTGACGAGCGCGGGCAGGTACAACAAGGCGATGGAAAAGACGGGGGAGGTCGCGGAGGCTGCCCTCGCCACGAAATACCAACCTGTCATGGCCGAGGCCCTGATGCAGCTGGGGGAGCTGCACGCGGACACCGGTGATGGGCCCAAGGCGGAGATCAGCCTGGAACAGGCGGTGTGGTTGGCGGAGGCCAGTCGCCACGACATGGTGGCCGCCCAATCGGCCACTGACCTGATCTATGCGGTGGGGTACTTGCAAGCGCGTTTTGTCGACGGAGAGCGGTGGGCGCGGCTGGCGGCGGCCGCGTTGGGGCGGCTGGGACCGGGACATGACGTCATCGCGGCCTGGCGTGCAAACAACCTGGCACTCATGTACCTGAAGGAGGGGCGGTTTGAAGACAGTCTGGCCAGCAGCACAGAGGCCGTTTCTTTGAAGATACGGGCGCTCGGTGCCGCGCATTTCGATGTCGCGACGTCGGAGCTCAACCTCGCGCAGTCGCTGTTTGCCCTGGGGCGAATCGATGAAGCAATCGCTCGGAACCAGCACGCGCTCACGATTACCCGGACCGCCCTGGGGCCCAATCACCCCCAGATCGCCATGGGCCTGGTGAACGCCGCCGAGTTCATGAACGCCAAGCAGCGGTATGGCGAAGCTCGCGAGATGGCGAACCAGGCCATCGCCATCTGGGAAGGCGAATCCGGTTCCGACCAGCCGTTTCTCGGTTACCCCCTGACTGCGATCGGGGTGAGCTTGGTCGACGACGGTCAGCCGGCGCTGGCGATTCCGTACCTGGAGCGCGCGCTCAAGATTCGGGACACAAAGGATCCGCAGGCGGATGTGTTGGGCCAGACGCGATTCGCGTTGGCCCGCGCACTATGGGCAACCAAGAAGGGACACGCTCGGGCGCTCTCCCTCGCGGGTCAGGCCCGAGCCAACTACAAGGGGAATCCGGCGGCGACCAAGGAAAGTGCGGAGATCGACCAATGGATGGAAGACCGCAAGGGTCGCCCTCGGCAACTGGCCGAGGCAGCGGTGGGTTCGATGCCGACGCCGAAGGCTCCGCCACTTGCGCACGAAACACCAAAGAATGGCCCATCGGCGATCGAGCTTTCGCCGTAGACGGGCGGCGTGGTGGCGGCGAGCGCTGCCTGATATCGATGGCGTTGAAGAACGCCGATTCGAGGCTCAGATCCCGCGGTTCCTGGCGATGTCCCAGCCGGTCGTCACTTCCGCGCCGCCGGTGAGTGACCGTGCCGTCCACGAGATGCGCGGGAATTCGAGGCCCAGGGTTTCCTGGAGCGCGCCGGTGGGGGTGGACTCGATCGCCACCGAGGTCACGTTCACGCCCTCCACCGTGTAGCTCAGGCGATCGATGGTTGCGCCGTTTGTGTCGAGCGCGGTTATATGGGCCCTCACTGTAGGCGTGGTCGTTCCGAGCGTGGCGGCGCCCAAATGGCGAATGGTCTCCTCGCCCACTCCAGTGACGAGCGTGAGCGGAGAGAAGGCGGTCCTGCCTACCGCTCCGCCACCACCAACGCCACCAGAACTCGTCAGTTGCAGTGCGAGCTTGGAAAACGGAGTTTCGTCCGCAAAGGCGCTCGGATCGACGCCCTGACCGAAGAACACGAAGTTCGGGCGCAACGGGCCGCCGCTGGCGCCCGTGCCACGCACGGCATCGAAACTCGCCTGCGTTGACGAGCTTCCGCTGTTGAAGGTCCAGGTGAGGCGCCGATACGCCAGACCGATCTTCTCGATGGGCACGCCATCCTGGGTCGAGTCCGTGCCGAACCCGGTGATAGTGACATCGCTCAGCTCGATCGTGAGAGCGCCCCCGGCCAGCACGATTTGCGCCCCGTCAATCAACCGACCCGTCGCGGCCATCAGGGCGAGCGTCGGGCTCGCGACGTCGCTGTCGCGGCTGATCTGGATCGTGGAAAGCTGTGGCCTTCCAGCGGCTGTTCCGCCCGGCACGAGCGACAAGGCTACGTCCACCCGCTCGCTGAACGCTCGGACGGGAAGATTCCGCAAGTCGCCCAAATTCAGCGAGCCAACGACGGTGAGCGGCGGTGGTGTGCCGCCGGGAGGACCCGCTGGACCCTGGGCGCCGGTCGGACCTTGCGGACCCGCCGGACCCTGGGCACCCGCCGGGCCTTGTGGGCCCACCGCGCCTTGGGCGCCGGTTGACCCCGGCACTCCGGGGACGCCCTGCGCGCCTGAAACACCCGGGATCCCTTGCGGACCCGCGGGTCCCGTCGCGCCAATCGGTCCCGGGACTCCCTGCGACCCGGCTGGACCGGCCGGTCCCGTGGCACCGGGTGGTCCAACGGGTCCGGTCGGCCCGAGCACGGTGACGAAAGACGCGCACCCGGTTCCGGTCAGCCCGAGATCAACGGTCGCGCTCGCGCCGAGATTGTTGAGCGTGGCGCTCGCACTTGCGCAAGTTGCACCCGCGGAAGCCGACAGTTGATAGCTGCCGGCGCCGAGCCCCGGAATCGAATAGTGCCCCGTGGCGTCGGAGAACGCCGTGCGAGATTCCGACCCCTGCAGCTTCACCGATGCTCCCACGACCGGCCCGCGCGACGACGTCACGGCGCCCGAGACCACGAATGAGCCGGTGAGCTCCTGAGGCGGAGCTGCGGCGATCTTCTCCGAGCCCCGCGCCGTGCAGGCACCGAGCACACCGAGGAAGCCCAAGCCAACGAACCAGCCCGAGCTTCTCAAACCAGCGCGCAGTTCGACAAGAGAGTTCATGGGGCCGCAAGTGGAACAAAGGACGGGAGGGCGGTCAAGAACAGGAGGCGGCGGTAGGCCAGGCCGCGGCGGTACGACCAACAATCCCGTGGACATACCGACGGGATGATCGGAGTCGGTGCACCAAGAGGCTTCAGGTGGCGCGGGCTGNNCGGCGATCACGGCTTGCAGGCGGAGCGCGCCGGCGCCGCGCAGATTGTCGTGGTTGCGCACCGCGACGGCCTCAGATGCGTCGGGCTGGTTGGCTTTCACGCGATCGATGATCTCGGCGCGGACGAATTGCAGCGTCGGATCGGGCGTGCGGCGCAGGAACGACACCAGCTGATGGGGACCGACGAAGGTCTCGGCACCGTCGGGGTGAAACGCCGCCACCAAGAACGTGCCCGTGCGGGGGGCAATCGCTGAAGGCGAGCCCGGCGGCTGGCGCTGCTCGGCCATCGCGCGCCGCACCCGTTCGGCGAACCCATCGAACGCCNNACAAACGGTAGACACTCAGCGGGCGTGGGCGCCACCGACAGGCACACCCCGCGCGCGACCCGCCCCGCGCGCAGTGACGGCTCTGCCCACGGACACAGGTCGAAGGCGAGGACCACTTCATTGACGTAGCGATCGCACAACCGCAGCGCCTCGCGCTCCCAGAGCCGATCTGAATTCACATCCACGATGGTGGCCAACCTTGTCGGGGAGTGCGCGGCAGAACGGCCAGCTCAGGCGAAGGCGAACGAGAACCGCGGACCAGCCCCTCGAGCGTTATCCGCCGCCGCTTTCCACGAACGCGCCGATGCGCCGGAATTTCGCGTAGCGGCGCGCGCGCAGGGTTTCGGGCGATAGCAACATCAGCTCGGCCAGGTGCCTGCGAATGACGTCGCCCAGGTTGCGGGCCGTGATGTCGTGATCGCGATGCGCGCCGCCGAGCGCCTCCGGAACGATTTCGTCGACGATGGCCAGACGCTGCAGATCGGTGGCGGTCATCTTCATGGCCGCGGCCGCCTCGGGCTTCTTGGAGTCGTCGCGCCACAAGATCGACGCGCAGCCTTCGGGCGAAATCACGGAATAAGTCGCGTATTCCAGCATCAGTATGCGGTCGCCGACGCCCAGGGCCAGCGCTCCGCCCGAGCCCCCCTCGCCTATCACGGCGCAAACGATCGGAACCGGAAGGCCCGCCATGACCTCGAGATTCTTCGCGATGGCTTCGGCCTGCCCGCGCTCCTCGGCGTCGATGCCCGGGTAGGCACCCTGGGTGTCGATCAAACAAATGATGGGTCGGCGCATGCGCGCCGCGAGATCCATGAGCCGCAGGGCCTTTCGATAGCCTTCGGGCTTGGGCTGCCCGAAATTGCGCCGCACCTTTTCCTTGGTGCCGCGGCCCTTCTGCTGCCCGACCAGCAACACGGGCGTTCCCTCGAACAATCCGAACCCGGCCACGATCGCGGGATCGTCGCCGTAACGTCGGTCGCCGTGCAGCTCGATGAAACCATCGATCAGCCGCTCGATGTAGTCCAGCGTGTAGGGTCGCGCGGGGTGCCGCGACAGTTGAACCTTCTGCCAGGGCGAAAGGTCGGCGAAGATTTCGCGTTGCAGCTCCCGCGCCCGCGATTCGAGCAGATCGATCTGGGGCCGCAGCTCCGGGGCCTCGCGGCTCACCTTCACCAGGCCTTCGATCTTGCGCTCCAAGTCGACGATCGGCCGCTCGAAATCGAGGACGGGGGCCGCGGGGCTATCCATTCGTTCGGCGGTTTCGGCCATGGTTTGTGTCGAGGGTGGGCACTATACCAAGCGATCAGCTCGGGCGGGAACTGGATGCGGGCGCGGCACCCGACCAGGCCTGCTTCCACCAGTTGACCACATCGCCCGGCGCGGGCCCGGTATCCACCCGCCAGGCGTCGGCCTCCTTGCGAAACCACGTGCGCTGCCGCCGGGCATAGGCGGAGGTCGCCGCCTTGGCGACCGCCACCGCCTCGTCCAACGTCAACAGACCGTCCAGGTGCTCGCCGAGTTGCCGGTAGCCGAGCGCCTGGAGCGCGCGCGCATCGCTACCGAAACGCTCGCGCAACCCACGCACCTCCTCCGGCAGCCCCGCCGCAATCATCGCGTCAAAGCGGCGGGCAATACGATCCCGCAGCATATCCAGCGGGGGATCCAGAACCAGCGTCCGGGCGGAGATTTCGGTCGTCGGCGCCTGCTGGGTCCGCAGCGCGCTGATGGGCACGCCCGTTTGTTCATACACCTCGAGCGCCCGACTGATGCGTAGCAAATCCCGGGGCTGCACCCGGGCGGCGGTCGCGGGATCGACGCCCACCAACCGCGCGTGCAGCACTTCAACCCCCATGGTTCGAGCTTCCTCCTTGTGCCGGGCGCGAATGGTCGGATCGGACGGCGGCGCTTCGAACAGGCCGGACAGCAAGGCGCGGAAGTACAGGCCCGTCCCCCCGACCACCACCGGCACGCGCCCACGCGCGACGATGTGTTCGATGGCGACCCGCGCCAGGGCGGCCCATCGTGCGGCATGGAACGTTTCGGTGGGCACCACCAGATCCAGGAGGTGGTGCGGCACGGCGCGGCGTTCAGCCATGGTCGGTTTCCCGGTCCCGATGTCCATGCCGGCGTAGACCTGCTGCGAGTCGCACGACAAGATCTCGAGCGGCAGGTATTCGGCCAGCCGCAAGGCCAGGCGGCTCTTGCCTGACGCAGTAGGACCTACGATGGCCAGCACACGATAGGACACGTCGAGTCGGCCTAACGCAATCTGCGCGGAACGTCTACCCCCCATTCGGTCCCTCCTCCAAGGCCTGTCGCGAGAACCTCCAGGAACCTTGCATTTGTGCAGCCCCTTGCATCGATGCAAGGGGCTGATGTCCACGATCCAGCTTGGGTGGCCCCAATCATTGTCATCCCGCCTCGATCATTCCGCCTCGCGGGTGGAATGGCGGGCGGTTCGGCCAGGTGAAGCGGCGGCGGTCGAATGGCCGAGGCGCGGCACCGCCGTTGCAATGGTGACCGACGTCGGCGAAGCGGCCCACGCGAGCGGTCTTCCTCTCGCGGGCGCGTCAGACACCCGAAGGAGCAAATCCATGCATGGGCGAACATTGGTTGGGAGTCGATTCTTCATTGTGACCACGTGCGTCCTGACGTCGGCCGCCTGCTCCGGTCCCGCCATCCACGCGTTTGGGCTGAGCGGAAACNNCACGGGCGCGTCGCCCGACGCGGACACCCTGCAGCCGGCGACCGATGGCGGCGCGCCCCCCACCAATGACGAGGTTGGCGACAACTTCACCGGAAGCAAGAGGATCATGCGAGGCCCCGCCCCAACGGTGGCGTCCGCGTCGTCCAAGGGTCCGTACACCGTCAAGACCACCACCAGCGGGTACAAGGACGAGCCCAACTTCAGCGCGGCCACGATCTACTACCCAACCGACGCCGACCCTCCGTTTGCCGCGGTGGCGATCTGTCCGGGCTTCACGGCCACCCAATCCAGCGTGAGTGCGTGGGGCCCGTTCTTGGCCTCGCACGGCATCGTCGTCATGACCATCGACACCAACAGCACGGGGGACAGCGTGGTGCAGCGCTCGAGCGCCCTGATGGACGCCCTCGATAGCCTCAAAGCTGAAAACAGCCGCGCGGATAGCCCCCTGATGGGCAAGCTGGATACCGCGCGCATGGGGCTCATGGGCTGGTCCATGGGCGGCGGTGGCACCTGGATCGACGCGAACGCGCATCCCGAGCTGAAGACCGCCATTACCCTCGCGGGCCACATTTCCTCGGCTCCGGGGGGCAGCGGAGCCATCACGAGCATCGCCGTGCCCACCCTGATGTTCGCCGGCCAAACCGACTCCCCCGTCCTGGGTGGCGGCATGTCTCAGCCCATCTACAGCCAGATCCCCGAGAACGTACCCAAGATGCTGTACGAGATCGCGGGCCTGGGGCACGACGCGGGGAACAATCCCGCGAACAACAGCAAGAACGTCGGGCTGTACGGCCTGTCCTGGCAGAAGGTCTTTCTGGAGGGCGATACCCGATACCGGTCGTTCCTGTTGACGAAGGGTCCGAACGCTTCGGACTTCCGCACGAACCTTCAGTGAGGAGTCCTGTCATGACCCCATCGAGAATCACCACGCTGCTTTTTGTCGGTGTTTTCAATCTGAACGTGCTGGGCTGCTCCTTTGACACCAAGGAAGGGGCGGGGCTGGCGGGCACGGGCGTCGCGCCCATCCCCCGCGGCACGGACGCGGGCGTCGCCCCCAACCGCACTTACACGAACGGCGGCGGCAGCACGGCCGGGGGAGGTGGTGCGTGTGGATCGAACACCTTCACCGCCAACCACTTGCCGCCGGACCTGCTGATCGTCCTCGATCGCTCGGGTTCGATGAACGACGACGCCACGGGTATGAGCTGTGTGGGCGGCTGTGGGGCCACGTCCAAATGGAGCCAGATGACCAGTGCCATCAATCTGGTCGTCGCCAACACCGAGGCGAAGGTGCGCTGGGGGCTGAAGCTCTTCGCCAGTGGCGCGGAGCTGTGTAACGTCAACGCCGCCGCCGAGGTGCCCATTGGGCCCATGAACGCGGCCGCCATCAAGGCAGCCATCGGGGCCGCGATTCCCGGAAGCGCCACCCCGACGCGCGCCGCCGAGACCCAGGCGGCAGCCTACCTGGCCACCGTGTCCGATCCGAACCCCAAGTACATCCTGCTCGCCCCCGACGGGCTGCCGAACTGCCAGCAGGGCGGATCCCCGCTCGCGGCGGACGACGCCGCCGCGATCGCCGCGGTCTCGACGGTGGCCGGGATGGGCATCCCGACCTTCGTCATCGGAGTCGCCACGGGCGGCAGCACCGCCGACGGGACCTTGAACATGATGGCGGTGAACGGCGGGCACCCCCGCTCGAGCTCGCCCCAGTACTATCCCGTCTCGACCTCGCAGGATCTGGAATCGGCGTTGACGGTGATTCAGGGGATGGTGGCCTTGCCGTGTCAGTTCCAGCTGGGGGGAGTTCCCTCGGATCTCGGCGCGGTGTCGGTGGCGGTGGATGGTCAAGTCGTCGCCAGGTCCGATTGGACGTACGGTCCCGGTAACAGGTCCATAGTGTTTCCCGACGCGGGAGCCGTGTGCGGCAACCTGAAGAGCGGCGCCGCCAGGGACGTCACGATCAGCCTCCCCTGCGGGGAGACGGTCGTCCCATGACGCGGACCACGACCGTGGTCCCGGGGCTGGCTCCCGGGATCGCTACTGGAGCGAGAACGATTCAATCAGCGTGTCTCCGGGCATCGCCGTGATCCTGAACGACTTCACCAGCCCCAGGTCCGCACGCTTGAACGTCAGCTTGTGCTCACCGCAGGCGATCCCTCGAGAGTACGGCGTGTGGGTCTTCGTGTTCTGGCCGTCGATCCAGATCTCGGCCCAGGGCTTGGTACCCAGGCGGACGAAGCAACGCTGGTTTGATGCGTTCTTCGGAATCTTGTCGAGGGAGCTGCGCGGGGACGAGATCGATTGGTGGGGCGAAGGGGATGGATTNNATTCGACGGGACGGATGAACGCGACGCCTTCGACCGGTTGGTCTGGAGCGGGGCTCCGCGGGCGGTCCGCGCGGTGGCTGATCTGCGAATCGTCGCGTGTTTCTCCGAGAGCGGGAGCGAAAGGCGCCTCGCCGGTACCGGCGGCGGGGCGGGGGCCACCTGCGTGATCGAGGCGGGAACATCGCCCCCTACGGCCTCCACCGTCGAATCCGGAACCAGCTTCGGAAGCGCCTTGAGCGCAGGTGGTTCGACATAGGGGACCGCCGCCGTCGTTGTCGGTGTCACCCCCCCCATCGATACGGAATGAGCCGGCAGGGCCTCGACGCGCATCGAGCTGGGCGTGGTCGACTCGCGCGCCGTCGCCCGAACCACCGCCGTGGTCGAGCTGGGATGGCCGAGCCGCAGGAGTCCCATGACCAGGAGGCCGACCCCCAGGGCCCCGGCACCACCGAACAGGCCCAGACGCCGATGCCGCCACCTGCGCTCGAGCGGCCCCGGGAAGGTGAGCCCCAGCGAGGGCAGCGACTGCGACCCACTGATGCTGGCCATCTCCTCGTTCGAGGCCAGTGACGGTCGAGGCGTGGGAACGGGATGCAGGGCCAAGGTGGAGCCACGCGTCTTGAGGTTGATCCCCTCCGGGCGCAGGTACGTGCCGCTGGTGTTGGTCCACTGCTCGGGCTCGCCGTCCAGATTCTTCATGGCCGCGAAGGTGTTCTTCCAGCGCGAGAAGTCGGACGCGAACAGGCCCTTCATGCTGGTGGCGATCTGCGCCGGATTGAACTCGGGGCTGGCGTACGCATAACGCTCGAGCGCCAGCGCCATCTCCTGCGCGGTCTGAAACCGCTCGTCGGGTTTCCTCTCGACCGCGCGCATGATGATGCTCTCGAGGCGGGCGGAGATCTTCACGAAATTCGAGGGGGGCGGAACCGGCTCGTCGACCACGGCGCGCAGGGTTTCGAGATCGGTCTCGCGACGAAACGGGCGGTGCCCCACCACGGCTTCCCACAGCACCACGCCCAGCGCGAAGACGTCCGAGCGACGATCCACCCGACCCGACGATGCCTGTTCGGGCGCCATGTAGTGAATCTTGCCCTTGAGCCCTCCCGGCTTGGTCTCGGACACCCGCCCCATGGCTCGCGCCACCCCGAAGTCGATCAGCTTCACCACGCCGCCGCGCGACAGGAGGATGTTGTGCGGGGTGACGTCGCGGT
>PMNO01000198.1 GCA_003161835.1 Myxococcales bacterium
GGTGTGTTCGCGGTGGTTGTGGCCAAGGCGGACGCCTTGCGCGCCATGGAGCTCATGCGCTCGCTGGGGCTGCCGCGCGGGCCGCGCGCGGGATTCGGCGAGATCTACAAGCAGCCGAGCCTGGTGCCCACGCCGACCGAGGAGCGCGCCCGCTATGTCGAAGCGCTGGCTGGCGAGATCGCCCGTACCCTGGAAACCGTCGAGGGTGTGGTGACGGCGCGTGTGCACCTCGTGTTGTCCGAGCCCGACCCGCTGGCCCTTGACGGCAGACCGCGGGTCGCGGCCCAGGCGGCGGTTTTGCTCAAGACCCGCGCCGCGCATCCCNNTGCCGGGCTTGGATCCGTCGGCCGTGGCCGTAGTGGTCACGCCTGCGACCGACATTCCCGCCGCGCCGAGTGCGAACCTGGTGGCTTTCGGTCCGCTGCGCATGACCCCGGACAGCCGGGGCACTTTCGTTATTGGCTTGGCCGTTGGTTGCGCGTTGGTTGCCTTGCTCGCAGGCTTGGTGCTCGTGCTCGCACGCCGTCTGGCCGCCGCGCGGCCGAAGGACTAGCTAACCGTCGATGGATCCGTGGGCGCGCCTTCGTCGATTTTGCCGAAGACTTGTTCGTAGCGGTTGATGTTGCTTTCCAGGGCGCGCAGGAAGCGCTTGGCGTGACGCGGGGACAGGATGATGCGCGAACGGACGCGCGCACGCGGCCCGCCCGGCTGCACGTAGACGAAGTCGAAGGTGAATTCAGCGTCGTTGTGGTTCAGGAAAACCAGGTTGCAGTAGGCCCCTTGGGCCGTGGCATCGTCGAGCTCGATTTGGAGCTGGGGCGCGTTGGCGGGAAGCTTGGTTTGGTCGGACATGTGGAAGTTGTACCGCAAGTCCGGTTATAGACTAGGAACCTTTCATGGCCAGAGTGCTTGGCATCGACCTGGGCTCGCGCCGCATCGGCGTCGCGGTGTCGGACGGACTTGGGCTGACCGCCCAACCACGCGCGACCATCACGCGCTACGGGGGAACGCGCGACATCGAGGCCATCGCCGCCGCGGTGAGAGACGCGGACGCCGATCGCATCGTGCTGGGACTGCCGCTCGACTGCGAAGGGCGCGAGGGTCCGGCCGCGCAGCGCGCGCGGGTTTTTGGCGAAAAGCTGGCCGCGGCCCTGCACCTGCCCGTCGAGCTTATTGATGAAAGCTTCAGCACCGTCGAAGCCGAGGAGGTGTTGCTGGCCGCGGACGTGTCGCGCGCGCGGCGCAAGCAGGTCGTCGACAAAATGGCCGCCGCCGTGATTCTACAGCGCTGGCTCGACGCCCATCGTGGCAAAATCGACGAGACGACCGAGGAGAATCCATGACATCGCCCCGCCGCCGAGCCTTCCAGGTCTTCCTCATCACCGCCGCGCTGGGGCTCTTGTGCGCCGGGTGGCTGGTGCACAAGATCGCGAGCTATCCCGACCGGGCCACGGGCTCGGCCAGCGGTACCGTCGAGGTCGAAATCCCGCGGGGCGCCGGCGCGCAGAAAGTGTCCGAACTACTGGGCGAGGCCGGACTGGTCGAGCGACCAGCGTTTTTCCGCCTGTACGCGGGCCAACGCGGAGCTGCCAGCCGCTTTCGTCCTGGCCACTACAAGATCCAAGCGCCCATCACACCCCGCCAGCTTGTGGACTTGATTGTGAAGGGCGTGGCCGACGAGCTGGTGGCGGTCACCCTTCCCGAGGGCAAGAACATGATCGAGGTGGCCGAAATCCTCGACGCCGCTGGGGTCGCGGGAAAAGCCGAGCTGCTGGCGCAAGCCATGGATCCCCTTTTCGTCAAGAGCCTGGACTTGCCGGGCCGATCTCTTGAAGGCTACCTTTTCCCAGACACCTACAAATTGCGCCCGCACTCGCAGCCGAGCCGCGTGCTGGTGGCCCTGGTCAGGCGCCATCGCCAGGTTTTCGATGAACTGCGCACGGCCAACCCCACGGTCGCGAACTACCTCAAGACCAAACTGAAATTCGACGACGCCGCTATCGTCACCCTGGCCTCGATCGTGGAAAAGGAAACCGGCCAACCCCAAGAGCGTCCGCGCATCGCCCAGGTCTTCATCAACCGCCTGGTCAAATCCACCTTCCGTCCCAAGCTGCTGCAAACCGATCCGACCATCGTCTACGGCTGTACCGTGGCGCCGCTGTTCCTGGGTGAAAGATCGCCGGCCTGCGAGAAATGGGACGGTCGCATCCATCGCATTCACCTCGACGATCAGGCCAACCCGTACAGCACCTACGCCCACGAGGGCCTGCCGCCGGGGCCGATTTCGAACCCGGGGCGGGCGGCTCTGGAGGCGGTGATGGCGCCGGACGGCACGCCGTACCTGTATTTCGTTTCGCGCAATGACGGCACCCACGTGTTCGCCCGATCGGTGGCGGAACACGAGGCCAACGTCGTGAAGTTTCAGCGTGGCGGCAAGGCCATGGGCGAGCCATGACCGCCGCGGGTGGAGNNCTGACGCGTTCTCCGGTGCGGGCCCTCGCGGACGTTTCGTTTCGCGTTGGTGCTGGCGAGATCGTGTGTCTGATGGGCCCCAACGGTGCCGGCAAATCGACGCTGCTGCGCATCTTGTCCGGATTGCTGGCGCCCACCACGGGGTACGCGCGGGTGACCGGCCTCGACGCCGCCACCCACGGCCTGGAATTTCGGCGCCGGGTTGGCTTCGTGGTGGGCGACGAGCGCAGTTTTCACTGGCCGCTCTCGGGCCGGCACAACCTGGANNCGCACCTATTCCCGCGGGATGCGCCAGCGGCTGGCGATGGCGCGGGGGCTGCTGGGCGCCCCGGATGTGCTGTTGCTGGACGAGCCGACGCTGGGCCTCGATCCCCTGGGCGCGCGTGATCTGCGGCGATTTCTGCGCGACGACGTGATCCGCGGCGCGGGTCGAACCGCCATCGTCGGCACCAACGATCCGGCCGAGGCGAAGGCGCTCGGCGATCGCATCCTGCTGCTCGATCACGGACGCTTGCTGCGCGAGACGGTGCCCGCGCGCCTGGATGCGGAGCTCGGCCTGTGATCCGCCCGCCGGCGCCGGGCGCGGCCCTGTGGTTCACGCGGGTCTTGTTTGCGTTCGCGCGACGAGAGGCGCGCACGATGGCGGGGTATCGGGTGGCTTTTTTGGTGCGCATGGTGGCATTCGGATTTTCCATCCTGGCGCTGGCCTTCATGGCGCGCCTGATCGGCGCCTCGACCAACGCCCACCTGGCGCCCTACGGGGGCGACTATCTGGCGTTCGCGGTGGTGGGTTTCGTGGTCATGGACTTTCAGCAGGTCGGGGTGTCGAAGCTCTCGGAGCGCATCCGGACCGCCCAGGTGTTGGGGGTGCTGGAGGCGGAGATGGCGACGCCCGCGCCGCCCTGGATCGTGCTCGGCGCGGGCCCGGTGTACGAGTTCGGGCTGGCGGTGCTCCGGTCGNNAGCACCTCCGTGCTCCTGTCCGGCGTGGCGTATCCGGTCACCGTGTTGCCGCCGTGGTTGCGCGCCGTGGGCCGCATGCTGCCGCTCACTCACGCGCTGGAATTGGTGCGCGGCTCCCTGTTGCGCGGCGCGCGCCCCTCCGAGCAGTGGGAATCGCTGGCGGCGCTGGCGCTATTCGCGGGGGTTCTGGTGCCGGCGGGGGTCGGGCTGTTCGTCTTCGCGATGCGCCGCGCGCGCGTCGACGGGTCGCTGGGGCACTACTGANNTCGCCGTGATCGAAAGCCACGTACCAGGCCAGGGCGGGCCCGCCGGCAAAGAAGGACGAGCTCCAAAACGGCTCGCTCGGGGTCCTGGAAAACACGGCGTCGATCAGCGGAGGGACGAGGGCGCGCTCGTCGATCAGAGTGAAGAGCTCCCCCTCGGTGGGAAGCCGCCACCGCTTGCCTGCCCCCAGCGCCAGCTTGCGGCAATAGACGCGCGCGGCGTCGAGCGTGAGCTTCTTGTCGGGCGCCACCCGCTGCCACGTGAGATCCGTGGCGAGGTCGTGCACTTCACCAGCCCGCACATCGTAGTGACCGGCGCGCTGGGCACGCGGGGCGACGTCGCGTACGCACCGCACCGCGAAACGATTTCCCTTGTCGTCGGTCTTTGGATAGCCCGCGTAAAAATAGACGAACCACGCGTCGGTGGGATGGCCGGCCGCAACCGATGACGTCCAGAACCACTCGCTTGGCGCCCGAGGAAATGCGCTGATGTTGATCGACGGCTGCGTTCGGGACATGTCGAGCAGCGACACGAGCTCGATGCGCGAGGGAAGCCTCCAATCCGCGTGGCTGGCAAGCTGCAACCGACCGCATTGTCGTTGCGCATCGTCGAAGGTCACGAACTCGTTGGCGACCTCGCGTTGCCACATGAGGCCCGTGACCTCGTCGGTCACGACGTCGACGGTGGTGGTGTCGTACTTCTGAGGATTCGGCAAGCCCGGTAGGGGGGCGTTCGGCATCGGCCACGTCGCCCACGGCGCGGGGGCGGCGTAGGACGCAAGGGGCTCACGCGCAGCCGCGGCGTCCACGACGCCCGGAGCGATCCGAGCCTTCCCGGCCTGACCGGCGTCCAACCGGCCCGTGGCCTGGCCGGGTAGCGGCCCGCGCTCACGACACCCGCCCAAGCAGCCCAAGCAGACGATGCAGACCAGGCGGGCACAAAGCACCAGCGTCGACGATGCGCGGGTGCCCCGAGTGGTCCCCGCAACGCTCTTTTGGGGCCGTTTCGCGCGTACCGGCGCGCGGCTTGGTCCGTTGACCACGTTTGTCGCTAGAGCATTTCGCCGGGCGATTGCCGCCGGTACATGAAAGCCTTCGACGAGACCACCGCGGTGAGCATGTCGCGCAACGAGAAGCCTTTCGCCATCGCGCCCTTGCGATAGGCCAGGGTGAGCGACCCTGCTTCGTCGGGGGTCTCCATGCGCCCGAGCATGTATCGCGTCCACTGCCGTTCCACGCACTCGGCCGTCTCGGGGCTGGCAGCGAGCTGCTTCATGAGATCGATGGCGTTCGTGAACGTGATGGTCGCCCCGCCGGGCGTGGCGAAGCTACCGGTCGAGTCCACGGGCTGGCCTTTTTCCGTGGTGCGGTAGCTGCCCACGCCGTCGTAGTTTTCGAACGCGAACCCGGGCGGATCGAAGACGCCGTGGCAGGCCGAAGCGCACATGGAATTGCCATGCGCCTCGTAGGTCTGACGGGTGGTTCCCTTCTCGGTAAAATTGGCGCCGGGGACCACCGGGGGCGGTGGCAGCGCGACTCCGCACAGGAGCTTCGTGTAAACGGAGAGCCCGCGGAAGACGGGGTTGTCGGTTTGCCCGGTCGCAAAAGACGACAGGAAGGCGACCTGCGTGAAGAGCCCCCCTCTCTGGGCTGGGTCGAGCATCACCTTGGCGAAGCCGGCCCCCGCCGCCGGCCCAGGAACGCCGTAGATGGTCGCGAGATCGTGGTTCACGTAGGCGTACGGCGCCGTGAGGAACGCGCTCAGGGTCCCATCCCCGGTCGAATACACCGACGAGAGGAATGATGTGAACTCGGTCGCAAGACCGTCGACCGCCGCCTGGGTCAGGGGCCCGGCAGGAGCGATGCCATCCAGGTTCGGGACGCGGGTACCGACGCTGAGGAGCCATTGCTGGTGGAAGTCGTTGAGCGCCTGGACCGCGCGCGCGTCCGCGATCATGCGCTGGGCCTGGGCGAGCACCTGTGCCGGGGTGGACAGCAGACCCGCTTGCGCCGCCTGCAGGAGGGTGTCGTCCGGCATCGTGTTCCAGATCGTCGACGCCAGCCGCGACGCTATCTGCCACGGGGTGAGGGGGATGAGGCCGTCCGCGCCGGCGACCGGTTTGGTGGGCCCGATCTCCCAGTGATAAAGGAAACTGGCCGACTGGATCATCCCCTTGACCAGGGCCCCGATCGACTCGTTGAAGCCGAGGCCGAGCCCGCGAACATTGGTGAAGAGCGCCTGGAGGTCGGTCTGCTCGGTGGCGGTGACCGGGCGCCGAAACGCGCGGAGACCAAAGGTCGTGACGAACTGCGTGACGCAATCCGACTCCTGCTTGGAGTTGGCGGCTGGGTTCGTGCACGGGATGGCGATCTTCCCGGCCGCGAGGGCGGCATCGACGACGGTGTTGGCCACCGTGTCCAGGTTCCGGATGAGCTGGTCGGGTGCGCTGTCGGGGGTCGTGAAGCCATTGGTGTTCAGCGTGTCGGCTCCCCAGGGATGGGCCGCATCCTCCGCTGGGGTGGTCTTATCGCCCAACAGGTCGGCCAGCATGTGGTCGTATTCGCTGTACGTGATCCGCCGCGTGACGAGGATGCCAGCGCTCTCCGCGGGCGGCGGCGCGCTCGTGTTGGTGTCGATGACCACCGGGGGCAACATCGGGGCTGCGGGGGGCCCGCCGCCACTGCCGCTCGTGATCGAGCCTCCCCCTCCGGTGCCGTTGCCCTGGGGCGAGGCGCCGGGGCCGGTGGAGCCGCTCGGACTCACCTTACCCGTGCACGCGGACAAGGCGCCAGCCGACAGGAGGGCGATCAGCAGCGGCGACCACGACGGTGTTCGAGGTTTCATGGTTTCTCCCGGTTTTCTCCCGTTCGCGCTCATCAAAAGATCAACCCTTGAGGACCGTCAGCTCACCTGTGTACTGAGTCTCGCCAAAATACGTACCCCCTCCCATGGCGGGGGTACCCATCGCGTTGCACAGGGCAGTGAGAAGGTGGTTGTGGGGGGTGCCCTTGGGTAGGGCCAGGCTTCGTCCAGTCTTGAAGGTCTTGCTCAGGCTGCCGGCCATGATGACGGGCACGCCGGTCGTATCGTGCAGGCCCGCGCGCATGTTGTTCATGCCCACGACGACGCTGCTGTCGAGCAACGTTGTTCCCGACATATCCGTGATGCCCTTCATCTTCTGGATCATGTACGTGATGTTGGATTGGAACCACGTGTCGCAGAGCACCTTGTCCGCCACATTTCGGTGCGCGATGGCGTGGAACCCGTTGACGTCGCCGGTGTTGGCATCCGGCGGATTGGGGCCACCGGCCGCGTAGGGCTTGCCGGTGGTGTCGTTGATCCAGGTCAAGACGAATTGCCCGCCGCCTTGATCGCAGATTTGCATCACGCAGACGCGGGTGTAGTCGGCCGCGAAGGCGGCTACCCCGAGATCCATCTGCAACCGCACGATCTTGTCCGCGCCGACGGAGGTCTTCGCGGTGGTCACCCCGGCCACGCTGGGAGGAGCGCAGCTTCCCGTTGCGGCCGTGACCGCTCCCATCCCGGGGCTGGCCATTCCAATTCCGGCGCCCGCCATGGCCTGAAGCTCCATCTCCATCGTGCGCACCTGGCTCAGGTGGGCGTTGATGTGTTGCTTGTCGGCGTTTCCAACCACGTTCGCGAAACGAGCGATGTCCTTGCTCACGTAGTCGAGGATGCTGGCGCGCACCTTCTTCGAGTTGTCCACCGGGGGCGGCGCGGTGGTGCCCGTGGTGGTCATGGTGGCCGCGGGCGGCGCGGTCATGGCGCCGGCGAAGAGCTGATTGAATACGCTCGTGGGGTCGAGGTTGGGCGTCACCACCTGGCCCGCCCCCTTCCAGGAAAGGCGGCCGGTGCTCTGCGCGAAGGTGGCCTGGTTCAGGCTCACGAGCCCCCCATATCCGCCTGCCTTGAGGGCGTTGCCAATGTACTGGTCGATCGAGATGCC